>CAUUGW010000001.1:0-25549 GCA_963544785.1 uncultured Lachnospiraceae bacterium
ATAGGCGATGAGGTCGTGGTGGCACTTAAAAATATAAACCTTAATATAAAACAGGGGGAGATATGCTGTATTTTAGGGCCGTCCGGCTCAGGCAAGAGTACGTTGCTGAATCAAATGGCAGGAATGGAAAAACCGACTGAAGGAGATGTTTTTATAAAAGGAGTACCGATATCAAGGTTAAGGGAAGATGAGCTTGCGGCATTCAGACAGGACGAAATAGGATTTATATTTCAGTCCTACAACCTTATACCGAGTATAAATACGGTTGATAATGTGGCGATGCCTCTGATGTTTAAAGGTATGGACAAAGAGATACGGGACATAGCGGCAATAAATATGTTAAAGAAAGTCGGACTCGGCAACAGACTTGCCCATTATCCGAGTCAGTTATCAGGAGGGCAACAGCAAAGAATCGGTATAGCAAGAGCCTTTGTGGCTCACCCCTCAGTAGTATTTGCAGATGAGCCTACAGGAAACTTGGATACAAAAACCACCGATGAAATAATGGAGATGATTACGGAATTTGCAAGAAAATACAATATGACAATTATTTTGGTTACACACAATCCGCTTATTGCAGACCTTGCAGACAGGATAATTACATTAAAGGACGGAGAAATAATAGGAGATTTACAAAAGGCAAACAATAATAAAGAAAGGAAAATATGATAATTTATATAATTATCATAGAAGATAGAAAATGATAAAGGGGAATTTGAAAAAAATATTTTTAGGCATCTGCTTTACAATGGCTGTTGTATCGGGCGGTACGATATCAAATACGGCTAATGCCGCCACCTTAAGCACCGCTGCGGATTCAGGGCTTCCTTATACGGACAAACCCGATATCAGACTTACCCGTATGAATATGCCTCCGATTAAGGCAGGAGAGACATTTACGCTCTCACTTAAGCTCAGCAATATAAGTTCGGCTTACAGCGTGAATCGCGGAAAGCTGACACTTAACGTGCCGGAGAGCATAAGTATTTTAGATTCAAGCAACAGCTTTTTCTTGGACGACAGGGGTATTCCGCTAAGAAGCGATGCGGTGATTGAGATAAAGATGAAAGCATCCGATAAGATACTAACAGAAAGTATTCAAATCGGAGCAACTTTTGAATATACTTTCTGGGGAAGAGACGGAATGTCGAGCGGAAGTGAGAACTATACCATACTCGTTCCAAGCAAAAAGACCGATGAAACGGCGGCAAAGTCGGCGCCTGTCATTCAGGTCGTGAGAGATAAAATAGAGCCTGTGGAGGCAAAAAAATCATATGATTTAGACTTGAAAATAAAAAATATCAACACCACAAAGGCGGAAAATGTCAAGATAACCTTTGCGGCAGGGGCGGGCTTTACGGTAAAGAGCAGGGCATCCAATAAGTTTGTAAAAGAAATAATTAAAGGTGAACCGATTACAATTCCTATTAAGATAAAAACGGCAAAAACTATTGAAACCGACAGCCTGGAATTAACGGTGAACTTAAGTTATACCTATAGTCAGGGCGGTGCCTCATCGGGTAATTCTCCTATTTCGGATTCTGAAAAAATACTTATTCCGGCAAAACCTACGACAAATGCAAATGAAGACGGCAGTATGCTGACTCCGAATATAATAATCAGCAAATATGATTACGGTAAAAAGGTGGAAGCCGGAAAGACCTTTGACCTTTCATTAAAATTCAAGAATACAAGCAAGATTTCAGGAGTGGAAAACCTTGTGGTATCAATGAATACCGGAGAGGGTGTTTCCATAGCGGAGTCCTCCAACAGCTTTTATTTTGAAAAGCTCGGAATCGGGCAGGAGATTCCGTTAAAGATAAAGCTTAAGGCTTGGGAGGAGGCAAAATCAGCTGCGGCGATAGTTACAATTAATTTTAACTATGAATATAAAAACGGAAAAAGTATAGTAAAGGGCAGCACTACAGAAAGTATTTCCGTTCCTGTTGTTCAGCCCGACAGATTTGAATTATCCGATCCGACCAATGAAGAAACCTGCTTTGTGGGACAGGAATCCACTTTCAGCATACCTTATGTAAATAAGGGTAAAGCCGTGACCTCAAATATCAGTGCCAAAATAACCGGAGAGGGTTTTGACGTAATCTCAAAAGATGTATGGGTCGGCAACTGTCAATCAGGGGCAAGCGGAAGCATTGATATAATCTTAACTCCGAACACTCCGGGAGACAGTATTGCAAAGGTCAAGGTCGAATATGAGGACGCAAACGGCGAAAAAAAGTCAAAGGATATAGAAATTCCGTTTATGGCACAGGAACAGATAATAGAGCAGCCGGAAATAAATCCTGATGAGATTACTGAAGAAAAGCCTACTATGAATATCAAGGCAAAGATTGCCATAGCCCTTATAGTGATTGTGGCGGTGATTATGATTCTTGCCATTATTATAAAAAAGCTTAAGAAAAAGGCGGAGGCAAGCAGAATGGAAAGACTTTCAAAGATGTATGACTGGGTAAACGGCACATCTGATGAAAAAACCTCAAATGAAGCAAAGAACGATACAAAAGATGATACAAAAAACAAAACGGATTGATTAAAAGAGAAAATTATGAAAATATTTGATATAATAGCTCTATGCAGACAAAATCTTTCAAGACAGAAAGCAAGGACAAGGCTCACCGTAATGGGTGTAACGATCGGGTGCTGTGCCATAGTTTTAATGATGTCGCTCGGGATAGGGAGCAATGAGCAGACCAAGGTTATGCTGTCGAATATGGGAGATTTGACGGCAATAGAGATATGGAACTATGGAGGTGCTGAAAGAGGTAATGCCGTCACGGAACGTACTTTGGATACTATCAGGGCGATAGATAATGTGGATATGGTGTCTCCCAAAAAAGAATTTCACGAGGGAAATATAAAAATCGTATCGGGAGCCGGCGACAGATATAGTACCTCTTATGCCCAAATATGCGGAATAGATGAGCAGATGCTTGAAAAATCCGGCTATAAGCTTAAAGAGGGAGAATATTTAAAAAACACCGGTTCCGGTTTTGGAAGAAAGCCCGTCAATGTAGTGGTGGGAGAGAGATTTTTCTATGAGTTTATGGACACCAAAAGACCTGCCGGAAAAAACAGACGCAGTTTTGACGATCAATCTAAATACAACGGATACAACAGCTATGACAGTTATATGGAAGAAAATGTGAACGAAGAGGAGGCAAAGCCGTTTGAAGAGCCGTTTTTTGACAGTATTGACAGCAAGCTTTATTTAACGGTGGAATTTTATTCGGACGGTCAGGAAGAACCGAAAAAATTCAGACAGGAGCTTAAAATTGTAGGTATTTTAAAAAGAGATACATCAAAAGACTATTATACAAGCTCGGGTGTATATATGTCCATAAGCGATATGGAGAGCATTATGAAAGCGGTGATGTCTAAAAAAGAATATACGCAGATGATGAAACAAGGGTATGAGAGAGTCTTGGTCAAGGCAAAAGAGATAAAAGATGTGAGTGCCATAGAAAAGAGCATAAAGGCTATGGGCTATGATACGTCATCTATGGAGAGTATAAGAGAGTCCATTAATAAGCAGACAAGACAACAGCAGATAATGCTTGCAGGGCTCGGAGGCATTTCACTTTTTGTGGCAGCCATCGGAATAATGAATACTATGATAATGTCGATTACGGAGCGAACAAAAGAGATTGGAATTATGAAAGCGTTGGGGTGTTATGTAAATGATATCAGAAAACTGTTTTTGTTTGAAGCCGGAGCGATAGGCTTTATCGGCGGTGTTGTCGGAGTGCTTATTTCAATATTCATATCATTTTTAATAAATGTTGCGGGGATATTGGGACTGGTTCAGTCAAGCTCATCTTCGATGATGGACTATGGAGCGGGAGATGCACCTTCATTTTTTGATAAATTAGCTAATATTAACCTTGATTTTAACACTATTTATAAAGGACTTACCACGGTAGGAAGCAGAACATCTATAATACCTGTATGGCTTATCATTTTCGGACTTATATTTTCCACATTGATAGGGCTTATCTCGGGCTATCATCCTGCAAACAAGGCGGTAAAAATTCCGGCACTTGAGGCTATAAAGCACGAGTAGGATATCGGGACAAAAAATGTATGACTTTTATAACATATCTTACAAAAACAATCACGTTTTTTTGTGTGAAAAGTGTATGGAAAAATTTGCTAAAATTTATTAAAATATATTAATAATAAAAGTGTGAAAATTTAGGAGGAATGATATGGCAAGTTTGAAACTGACCAATGTGACAAAACGTTATCCTAACGGGTTTGTGGCTGTCAAAGAATTTAATATGGATATTGAAGACAAAGAGTTCATTATATTTGTAGGACCCTCCGGTTGCGGAAAATCAACGACTCTCAGAATGATTGCCGGACTTGAAACAGTTTCCGACGGAGAAATAATGATAGGAGATACGGTGGTCAATGATGTAGAGCCTAAGGACAGGGACATAGCTATGGTTTTCCAAAATTATGCTCTGTATCCGCATATGACGGTATTTGAAAATATGGCATTCGGGCTTAAGTTGCGTAAAATCCCGAAAGATAAAATAGAAGAGCAGGTAAAGGATGCTGCCAAAATCCTTGATTTGGAACATTTGCTTGAAAGAAAACCCAAGGAATTATCAGGAGGACAACGTCAAAGAGTGGCGATGGGAAGAGCTATAGTTCGCAGCCCCAAGGTGTTTTTAATGGATGAACCCTTATCCAACCTTGATGCGAAGCTTCGTGTGCAGATGAGAACGGAAATAAGCAAGCTCCATCAAAGGCTCGGGGCTACAATAATTTATGTTACTCACGATCAGGTGGAGGCTATGACGCTCGGAACGAGGATAGTGGTGATGAAAGACGGTGTAGTTCAGCAGATAGACACTCCTACAAACCTCTACAACTATCCGTGCAACCTGTTTGTGGCAGGCTTTATAGGCTCTCCGCAGATGAATTTCATAGATGCCCGTTGCTTAAAAGAGGACGACGGTGCGGTGCTTGAAATAAACAGCGATATAAAGATAAAAGTTCCTCCGGCAAAGAGCAAAGCCCTGATTGACGGCGGCTATATAAATCAGACCGTGGTTATGGGAATAAGACCCGAAAACCTTGACGATTCCGAGATAAAACTCTCTACCGCAAATGCGATATTTGAATCTGTCATTAATGTGTACGAGATGCTTGGCTCTGAGGCTTATCTATACTTTGATATCAATTCTCAGCCTATGACCGCCAAGGTAAATGCAAGAACCACGGCGAGGGTCGGAGATAAGATAAAGCTTGCGATTGATACGGAGAAGCTGCATGTATTTGACAAAGAAAGCGGTCTTACCATTACAAACTGAATTATTTTTATTATTATATATTTTTATAAAAACGTCGAGAGCCGTAAAGGTTCAGGCGTTTTTTTAAAAAATTGCAACCATTGACTTTTACTGAAATTTGCAATAAAATATTATATTAGCTTTATTTAGCTCATAATTTTTTGAAAAGGAAGGTGTTTATGTACTATAATGAAGTAGACAACAGTTTAAATTTCGTAGAAAGAGAAAAAGAAGTAGTAAAATTCTGGAAAGAAAACAATATATTTAAAAAATCGGTGGAGCAAAGAAAAGGCGCTCCCTACTATACATTTTATGACGGACCTCCGACAGCCAACGGAAGACCCCATATCGGACACGTGGAAACCAGAGCTATTAAGGATATGATACCCAGATTTCAAGCGATGAAAGGCAAATACGTGCCGAGAAAAGCCGGCTGGGATACACACGGGCTTCCTGTAGAGCTTGAGGTGGAAAAAAAGCTGGGAATTGACGGCAAGGATCAGATTGAAAATTACGGAATAGAGCCGTTTATAAAGGAATGTAAAAGCTCCGTATGGAAATATAAGGAAATGTGGGAAGAGTTTTCAGATGCGGTGGGATATTTTATGGATATGGACGATCCCTATGTTACCTATGAAAACGACTACATAGAATCGGAATGGTGGGCATTAAAAAAGATTTGGGAAAAGAATCTGTTATATAAAGGGCATAAGATAGTGCCGTATTGCCCAAGATGCGGAACTCCTCTGTCCAGTCACGAGGTGGCGCAAGGATACAAGGACGTAAAAGAAAAATCTGCCGTTGTAAGATTTAAAGCCAAAGATGAAGATGCGTACTTTTTAGCCTGGACTACTACTCCTTGGACATTGCCGTCCAATGTGGGTCTTTGTGTAAATCCTGAAGAAACCTATGTGAAAATCTTAAACAAAGCTGAAGACATTACCTACTATATGGCAAGTGAGCTGATAAATTCCATCTTCGGCGAGGACAACGAGGTGGAAATCCTGGAGCAATATAAAGGAAAAGAGCTTGAATATAGAGAATATGAGCCGCTGTTTGACTATGTAAAAGGATTAACACAAAAGAAAGGCTATTATATAATCTGCGACGACTATGTAACGATGGGTGACGGTACAGGAATTGTACACACAGCCCCCGCTTTCGGTGAGGACGATTACAGGGTGTGTAAAAGATATGATATGCCGTTCTTACAGCTTGTAGATGAAAAGGGTGAGATGACAAGTCAAACCCCTTACGCAAATAAATTTTGTAAAAAGGCTGATGAAGATATATTAAAAGATTTAAAAGAAAGAGGTCTTTTATTCGCCGCACCAAAATTTGAACACAGTTATCCGTTTTGTTGGAGATGTAATACACCGCTTATATATTATGCCAAGGATACCTGGTTTATAAAAATGACCGATGTTAAGGACAGACTGATTAAGAACAACAACACGGTTAATTGGGTACCGCAATCTGTCGGCAAAGGGCGTTTCGGCGATTGGATAGAAAATGTACAGGACTGGGGTATAAGCAGAAACAGATATTGGGGTACACCTCTTAATATCTGGGAGTGTGAGTGTGGACAGAGGGAGGCAATAGGAAGCATAGCGGAGCTTAAAGAAAAGTCGGACGACTGTCCCGATGATATTGAATTGCATAAACCCTACGTGGACAATGTTACGATTAAGTGCAGTAAATGCGGTAAAAAAGCCCGTAGAGTGCCGGAGGTTATCGACTGTTGGTTTGATTCGGGGGCTATGCCCTTTGCACAACACCACTATCCTTTTGAAAACAAGGAAAAATTTGAAAAAGAATATCCGGCAAGCTTTATTTCGGAGGCGGTGGATCAGACAAGAGGGTGGTTTTATTCGATGATGGCAATATCCACTCTTCTTTTCGACAGCTCATCATTTGAAAATGTCGTGGTAATGGGACTTGTTCTTGATGAAACGGGACAGAAGATGTCAAAGTCCAAGGGGAATGCCGTAGAGCCGATGGAGGCGATTTATTCTATGGGAGCTGACGCTATAAGATGGTATTTTTATATAAACAGTGCACCCTGGCTTCCAAAGAAGTTTTCAAAAGAGGCGGTTACGGAGGGGCAAAGACGATTTATGGGTACCCTATGGAACACCTATGCCTTTTTTGTCCTATATGCCAACATAGATAATTTTAATGCAAAAGATTATAAGCTTGAGCCTGATAAATTGCCTGTTATTGATAAATGGCTGTTATCAAGGCTGAACTCCACAATTGAAGAGGTTGATAAGAATTTATCAAAATACGCTATACCGGAGGCGGCAAAAGCTCTTGACAGGTTTGTAGATGAGATGAGCAACTGGTATGTCAGACGTACCCGCAGCAGATTTTGGGCTAAGGGAATTAAGCAGGATAAGATAAATGCCTATATGACGCTATATACGGCGCTTGTAGAGATTTGCAAGGCGGCAGCTCCGATGGTGCCGTTTGTGACGGAGCAGATTTATAGAAATCTTGTGTGCAGCACGGATAAGGACGCCAAAATGAGTGTACATTTATGTGATTATCCCGTGTCTGATAAAAGCTTTATTGATAAAGAGCTTGAACAGAAAATGAAAATTGTTTTAGATGTGGTAGTACTGGGCAGAGCTTGCAGAAATTCCGCAAATATCAAAAACAGACAACCTGTTGCAAAAATGATGATAAAGGCGGACGATACACTTGATGAGTTTTACCAAAGCATTATAAAAGACGAGCTTAACGTAAAAGAAACAGCTTTGATAGATGATGCAGGAGCCTACACCGGCTACATCTTAAAACCGCAGTTAAGAACATTAGGACCTAAATACGGCAAGCTTCTTTCAGGAATCAGGTCATATCTTTCCAATATAAATGCAAATGATGCCGTAAAGATACTGAATAACGGGACACTTGATTTTGAGGTAAAGGGCGAAAAGATATCTCTTTCAATAGATGATGTGATTATTGAAAATACCAAGGCTGACGGCTTCGAAACACTTTCCGATAACGGAATTACGGTAGTGCTTTCAACGACCCTGACTGATGAACTTATAGAAGAAGGTTTTGTGAGAGAAATAATAAGTAAAATTCAAACTATGAGAAAAGAGGCGGATTTCGAGGTAATGGACAACATCAATGTCTATGTTTCCGAAAATGAGAAAATAAAGAACATAATTGAAAAAAACAAGGACGAAATCTCAAGCGACGTGCTGGCAAAGGACATTATATTTGAAAGCCTTGACGGCTATATCAAGGAATGGGATATAAACAAAGAAACTGTAACATTGGCGGTAAAGAAAATACAAGAGGGTTGACAAGATGAAAATGATAAAGTTCAGTAAAGAAGAGTTTAAAAATCAGATTGTAGAAAACGTAAAGGATCTTTTCAGGAAGACAATAGATGAAGCGACGGACATGCAGATCTATCAGGCACTGTCATATGCGGTAAAGGATATAATTATAGACAACTGGATAGAAATGCAAAAAAAGATAGATAAGGACGACCCTAAAATAGTCTATTATATGTCCATGGAATTTCTGATAGGTAGGGCATTAGGCAACAACCTTATAAACCTGTGCATATATGATGAGGTCAAAGAAGTTTTGGACGAGCTGGGGCTTGACCTTAATGCATTGGAAGATGAAGAGCCGGATCCGGCACTTGGAAACGGGGGTTTAGGCAGACTTGCCGCCTGTTTTTTAGACTCCCTGTCTACTCTTAATTATGCGGCTTACGGTTGCGGTATTCGTTATCATTACGGAATGTTTAAGCAGGAAATAAAAGACGGCTATCAGGTGGAAGCTCCTGACAACTGGCTCAAAAACGGCTATCCGTTTGAATTAAAAAGGCACGAATATACAAAAGAGATAAAATTTTTCGGCAATATAGAGGCAAGGAATGTAGACGGAAAAATCGTCTATGAGCATAAGAACTACAACAGTGTAAATGCCGTGCCCTATGATATACCGGTGCTCGGATATAACAATAACGTGGTCAACACGTTAAGAATCTGGGACGCCGAGGCTGTTGACGTGTTCAGCCTTGATATGTTTGATAAGGGAGAGTACAAAAAAGCGGTGGAGCAGGAAAATCTTGCCAAAACAATTACCGAGGTGCTTTATCCAAACGACAACCACATAGCCGGAAAGGAATTAAGACTTAAACAACAGTATTTCTTCGTTTCGGCATCTTTACAGACCGCAATAGAAAAATTTAAGAAAAACCATACAAATATAAAGGATTTGCCAAGCAAGGTGACATTTCAGATGAATGATACCCACCCCACCCTTACCGTGCCTGAGCTTATGAGAATTTTAATGGACGATGAGGGCTTGTCTTGGGACGAGGCTTGGGAAATTACCACAAAATCCTGTGCATATACCAATCATACGATAATGGCGGAAGCACTTGAAAAATGGCCTATAGACCTGTTCAAAAGACTGCTTCCCAGAATTTATATGATAGTGGATGAGATAAACAGGCGTTTTGAACTGGATATAGAAAAAGCATATCCTAATGACATAAATAAAAAGAAGAATATGTCCATTTTATATGACGGACAGGTAAGAATGGCATATTTGGCGATAGTAGGCGGTTATTCGGTAAACGGTGTTGCGGCTTTGCATACGGAAATACTGAAAAGAGAAGCATTAAAGGATTTTTATACGATGATGCCTGAAAAGTTCTCGAACAAGACCAACGGTATTACTCAAAGAAGATTTCTTATGCATGCCAATCCGTTGTTGTCAAAATGGCTGACGGAAAAAATCGGTAATGAATGGATAACCGATCTCAGCCATATATCAAAGCTTGCCCCGTATATGAATGATAAGAGTGCAAGAGATGAATTTTTGGAGATAAAAAGGCAAAACAAGATAAGGCTTGCCAAGTATATAAAGGAACATAACGGTATAGATGTAGACGTGGACAGCATTTTTGATATTCATTCAAAGAGGTTGCACGAATATAAGCGTCAGCTTATGAACATTTTACATATAATCTATCTATATAATAAATTAAAAGAAAATCCGAATATGGATTTTACAAAAAGAACCTTTATATTCGGTGCAAAGGCGGCTCCCGGTTATGCAAGAGCCAAGCTTACCATAAAGCTGATAAATTCCGTAGCAGATGTTATAAACAACGATTTAAGCATAAATAATAAGATAAAAGTGGTATTTATTGAGGACTATAGGGTATCAAACGCTGAACTTTTATTTGCGGCAGCGGATATTTCAGAGCAGATATCTACGGCAAGCAAGGAGGCATCAGGTACCGGAAATATGAAGTTTATGCTAAACGGAGCATTGACCATAGGCACTATGGACGGTGCCAACGTTGAGATGTACGAGGAGCTGGGACATAAGGATATGTTCATCTTCGGAATGTCGGATAAAGAGGTCATAGCATACGAGAACAACAGGGACTACACCGCTATGGACATATATAATAATGATAACGATATAAGATTTTTATTATCTGAACTTATAAGCACAAGGTTTTCTAAAGATGCGCCGGAGCTTTTTAGAGATATTTATAATTCTCTTTTATATGACAACGGTTCGGAAAAAGCTGACAGATTCTTTATTCTAAAGGATTTCAGAAGTTATATAAATGCACAGGAAAGCATAGGCAAGGCTTATAATGACAGAGATGCTTGGGCAAAAATGGCTATACACAACATCGCATCTGCGGGCAAATTTTCTTCCGACAGGACTATAGAAGAATATGTGAACGATATTTGGAAGCTAGATAAAATAAAATAATGAATTACACCTATATATTGGAATGTGCGGATAAAAGTCTGTATACCGGTTGGACAAAGGATATTGACAGCAGGGTTAAAGCCCATAATGAGGGCAGGGGCTCTAAATACACGAGGGCAAGGCTTCCGGTAAAACCGGTATATTTTGAGAGTTTTGAATTGGAGAATGATGCCAGAAAAAGAGAGGCGGCAATAAAAAAGCTGTCAAGAAAAGAAAAGCTTGAATTAATTAAGGGATTTAATCAAAAAGGGGAATAAAATCATGAAAAAAATAAGGGGAAAATTATTTATTCTGACTCTTTCATCTGCTTTATTATTTGCAACACCGATTTATGCCGGCACAAAGGGAGTGGTTAACAGCGGCAAGGGATTGTTTGTGCGGGGAAAAAACAGCAAAAAATCAGAGGCGATAGGCTCTTTGGGTGATAAGGAACAGGTAGAAATATTAAAAGCCACAAAAAACTGGTATAAGATAAGATTTACTACAAGTGACGGCAAAAATGTCGGCTACGTATTACGTGAATATGTACAGGTGGACGGCACTGACATAAAGACACTTGAGAAGAAAAACAAAAAGACGAAAAAGATCGCAAAAGCTGAAAAATCCGAAAAAACTGAAAAGACCGAAAAAGTCGAAAAGGCTGAAAAACCTGAAAAAGAAAATAAAAAGCAGACAAAAAAAGAAAAAAAAGAAAAGCCCAAATCAAACGAAAATTACCAGTCTATTATAGTTGCAACCAACCTTTTAAATGTAAGGGAAAAGAACAGCAAGAAAAGTAGGGTAATAGCATCCGTTACGGCAAATGAAACCTATCCTATAAAAGAAATCACGAAGCATTGGGTAAAAATAGCCTTAACCGATGCACTTTACGGCTATGTAATGCGTGATTATGTGGATTTTTCAGTCGAAGAGGTAAGCTTAAAAAACAGCGGAAACACCGCAGCTGCAGGCAATACCTCACAAAATGACAAAAACACTCAAGAAAAGCCCAAAGAGGTAAAGAACAATAAAAAAGAAGAGCCGTTTGACAACTCATCAGGAGAAGACCCCACCATAGGGGCTACCATAGATGAAATCATTCATCATGCGGAAGACGTTACATTTACACAGCTTGACGGAAAGGTTGCCATATCGACTGTTGCCGCCGTAAATGTACGTCAGGATACAAACACGAAAAGTCCTATTTTATCAATGCTGCTTAAGGGAGGGAAGCTACAGGCTACAGGTATTTCAGACGATTGGGTAAGAGTGGAAATAGACGAGGACAACGGCTATATAATGAAACAATATGTCAACATAGAGGACGGAGTAATCGTAAATTTACCGCCAGACCCTAATCAACACATAGCCAAGGACGAATCCCAGATAATATCTCCTACAGGAAACGACGGAGAGGCTGTGGTGGAGTTCGCCAAGCAGTTTTTGGGCAACCCATATGTCTGGGGAGGAACAAGTTTAACAGGCGGAACAGATTGTTCCGGCTTTGTACAGGGTGTTTACAGGCATTTCGGGTATAATTTAAAAAGAACATCCGCTCAGCAAAGGACGGAGGGAGTGGCGGTTCCGTCGCTTTCAGAGGCGCTTCCGGGGGATCTTATCTGCTACAACGGGCATATCGGTATCTATATGGGAGCCGGAAAGGGACTGATACATGCGAGCAATCCGAGATCGGGAATCATTATGACGGCAAATCCGAGCTACAGACCCATACTTTCAATCAGGAGAATATTAAGATAATGATTTATGTATTGATGGGAAAATCCGCCGCAGGTAAGGATACTGTAATGCAGGAGTTGTTAAAGAATAAAGAAACAGGCTTAAAAAAGATTGTACAGTATACCACAAGACCCATAAAAGAAATAGAAGAAAACGGACGGGAATATTTTTTTGTAGATGTCTATACTATGAATGAGCTTGAAAAAGAGGATAAAATCATAGAAAAGCGTCTATATAAGACGGTTTACGGAGATTGGTATTACTTTACAAAAAAACAGAACCTTGATATAAAAAACAGCTCCTATATTTTGATAGGGACACCCGTGGCATTAAAGCAGCTGAAAAGACATTACGGAGGACAGTATGTCAAAGGGATACTTTTGACCTTGGACGACGGTATGAGGCTGCAGAGAGCATTGGATCGTGAAAGGAAGGTAAAAACCCCCCGATATGCGGAGATGTGCAGAAGATTTTTATCCGATGAGGAGGATTTTTCAGACAGAAATTTAGGTGAAGTTGAATTTACCGTTGAAAATATAAATTTGAGTGATACACTGAACAAAATAATTGATTTTATAAAAAAGGAGTGATAGCTTGATAACGATAAAGGAACTGTATCTTATATATGATGAGCCTATGCTTATATATGTGCAAAGACCCGATGAAAAGCCTTTTACATTAAGTGCCAGGATAGTGGAGCTGAGTGCACAGGAAATCAGGTTCAGATGTAAGACAAAGATAAAAGCGGGCGAGATAATAGGCGTAATATTCAAGGTCGGAAAAAGGGATATAATGGTAAATGTAATAGTGGAAAAGCAGAAAAAAAAGCGTTCCACCATATTAAATGCTGAATTTGTAGGAAGTTTTATAGGATTAAAGCTTGATCAGGAGCAGTATATAAGAAAATTCGTCCTGTATGAAAATTTAAAGATAAACAGGAAAAGACGTATAATGAGGCAAATCGAAAGACAAAAATAAGGGGGCATATTCGTGAATAATATACTTGATTTCAACCTGTTAAAAAATAATACGAAAGCCGGACAGAGATTATCACAGGTGCTTAAAAGCGGTGAATATAGAGGGTCTTATATTATCTACGGGGAAGCCTGCTCAGGTCAAAAAATGATGGCTAAAAGCCTGTCAAAGGCAATAGTCTGTACCGGGGATACAAAAGATAAGCCATGTAATAATTGTGTTAGCTGTAGGGCTGTGGACAGTTTAAGCCATATGGACGTTATTTATATGGACTATGAGAATGAAAACTCTATAGGGATAGATGATGTCAGACAACGGATAGGCGATACGGTAATGATTAAGCCTATTATGTCGAGTGAAAAGGTGTATGTGATTTTTGATGCCGAAAAGCTGACCGTTCAGGCACAGAACAGTCTGCTTAAGATACTGGAAGAGCCTCCGCATTTTGCACACTTTATTTTAACCACGGGCAATATAGAAAAAATAATCCCTACGATTCAGTCGAGGGCGGTACGTATATTGACCACCGATATAAGCGATGACGACCTTAGGAAATTATTGGATAATATAGACGATATTGACGAGGAGGAAAAGAACCTTATTATCGCATTTTCTTTCGGAAAAACGGAAAGAGCCGACAGCCTTTTAAGGAACAGGAATGTAAGGATACTCTATGAGAGAGTCGCAAGTTTACTTAAAAAGTTTGAAGACGGTTTTTTTGAATATCTTATGCTTGAGTTTGAGAAATTTGAAGAAGAGGGCATGGATATTATAGCCGTGCTTGATTTATTAAAGCTGTTTTTCAGAGATGTACTGATATTTAAAGCCTTAAAAGACAGTGAAGACCTTGTATTCAAGTCAAAGCTTCAGGAGATAAAGGATTGGGCTAACAAATGCTCATATGACGGAATAGAGAGGATAATCATTGATATAAATAAAACTCAGGAAAGAATAAATGCCAAGGTGCAGGGACCTCTTGCGATAGAGCTTTTAAGATATAGGATAAGAACGGAAAAAGCTATAGAGATATAATATAGTTTAAGGAGAAATAATGCAAACTGTTATAGGAGTAACATTCAGATCCGCCACAAAACTCTACTACTTTGACCCTATGAACAACAAGGGTATAAAAGTAGGGGATATGGTGGTGGTGGAAACCACAAGAGGCATGGAGGTGGGACGGGTAATAATTGCATATAAAGAAATAGAACCTGATCCCCAAATTTTGCCTATAAAGCCTATAGTAAAGGTGATGGACGAAAAAGACCTGTCAAAGATAAAGGAAAACAGGCAAAGAGAAAGAGAAGCACATAAAATCTGTGCAAAAAAGGTAAAAGAACACGAACTTGATATGAAACTTATAGATGCACAATACACCTTTGATAATACAAAGGTGATTTTTTACTTTGTATCAGACGGGCGAATCGATTTCAGAGCCTTGGTAAAAGACCTTGCAGCCATATTTAAAATGAGGATAGAGTTAAGGCAGATAGGAGTGAGAGATGCCGCCAAGATGAAAGGAGGACTCGGGACCTGCGGAAGGGCTATGTGTTGCTCATCTTATATGCATGAATTTACTCCGGTTTCCATAAAAATGGCAAAAACACAGAATCTTTCTTTAAATCCGAGCAAGATTTCAGGGAGCTGCGGAAGACTTATGTGCTGCCTGAACAATGAAAATAAAACCTATATTGAGTTGAATAAAAATCTTCCAAATCCGGGAGATGTTGTAAAAACAATGGACAATTTGAATGCAGTAGTGCAAAGTGTAAACGTACTCAGGCAGAGCGTCAAAATAATAGTGGACATTGAAAAGGATGAAAAAGAGATAAGAACAGTGGGAATAAAGGATATTAAATTCAAGCCCTCAAAAAGAAAGCATATGGAACTTAGCAAAGAAGAATTAAAGGAGCTTAAAGAGCTGGAGGCGTTGGAGGATTGATGAATGACGTGAAAGCTTTACCGGATGAGGACATAGAGAGGCTCGGCATAGATGACTTTTATCTTCTGCAAAAAAAAATAGGCTTTCGCTTCGGCGTGGATGCCGTAATTTTATCTGATTTTGTGAATAAAAGAGGAGGCAGAGTTTTAGATCTGTGCTCAGGAAGCGGCATTATACCGATTCTTTTAGTCGCAAAAAAAAAGGCTGACAGTTTTTCGGCTATAGAAATAATTAAGGAATTGTCGGATATGATAAACAGGAGCATAAGGATAAACAGGCTTGAAAATAAAGCTGATGTCATATGCGGCAATCTCTGTGAGATAGAAAAACACTGTGAAAAAGAGAGCTTTGACTTTGTGACTGTAAATCCGCCATATATGAAAAAAGACTCCGGAATCAATTCGGATGATTTTAATAAAAATGTGGCAAGGTTTGAGATTGCCTGCACTATAGATGATGTGGCAAGGGCGGCATTTTATGCCTTAAAGCCAAAGGGCAGTATCTATCTTGTTCACAGGGCATACAGGCTTGTGGATATTATAGGTGCTCTTGTGAAACACAGGCTTGAGCCCAAAAGAATGCGACTTGTAAAGACTGACAATAAAAAACCGCCCTCAATGGTGCTTATCGAGGCGATAAAATATGGAAACAGGCAGCTCAACATAGAGCCTGACCTTATAATAGGGGAATAAAATGACAGGAAACTTATATATCATCGGAACACCTATCGGAAATCTTTCCGATATCACCCTAAGGGCAATAGAAACGTTAAAAAAAGTCGATGTCATAGCGGCGGAGGATACCAGAAACACAAGAAAGCTTATGACCCGTTTTGAAATAAAAACCCGTCTTATAAGCTTTCATGAGCATAACAAGATGTCCGCTTGCGATTTGATTATAGAAAAATATTTATTAAAAGGTCAAAATGTCGGTTTGGTAAGCGATGCAGGTATGCCGATAATATGTGATCCCGGATTTGAATTAATAAGAGCCGCAATAAACTGCGGAATAAATGTTACCACCGTTCCGTCGGCAACAGCCTTTGTGAGTGCTGCTGTATTATCCGGCTTTGTAAACGGTGGATTTATTTTTGACGGTTTTTTGCCTAATGACACTAAAGCCAAAAAAGAGATTTTAACGGGGATTATTAATGAAACCAGAGATTTGATTTTTTATGAGGCTCCGCACAGGCTTATCAAAACGCTGAAAACAATGCTTGAAGTCTTGGGCGACAGGCGGATAGCACTTGCAAGGGAGCTGACAAAATTATATGAAGAGGTATTAAGGCTCACTATCTCTGAGGCTCTTTTATACTATGAAAAAACTCCGCCCAAGGGAGAGTACGTCATAGTGGTAAAAGGCAGGAGCACAGAAGAGCTTAAACAAGAAGCCATAGACAGGAACAGAAGCATAGATTTAAAAGAACAGTTAAACATTTATCTTGATGAGGGGCTTGCTAAAAAAGATGCGATAAAAAGGCTTGCCAAGGAGCGGGGGCTTAATAAAAGAGATGTCTACAAAGAACTTTTATAACTTGTCAAGATAATGCAACATATTGTTACGCTCTAATTTAAATACAATGTAACAGATTGTGACATTAAAACCTCTTAACGAGATAATTTTATATTGAAATCAAAAAATGTGACAATCTGTTACATTTAAAAAAATTATAGAAAATGTAACAGATTGTCACATTTTAAATTTTAAGAAACAGGAAGTATAGAATGAAAGATATTAAAAATACAACAGATATAATAAATATCGGAATAGATGTAGGCTCTACCACGGTAAAGTTGGTGGCGCTTGATGAGATGAACAATATATTATATTCAAAATATGAAAGGCATCATTCAAATATCAATGATACATTAAAAAATATGGTAAATGATGCCTATATAGCTCTTGGCGATGTCAAGGTTAAAACAGCCATCACGGGATCGGGAGGAATCAATCTTGCATCATCGCTTAATGTGGATTTTGTACAGGAGGTCATAGCGGGTACAAAGGCGATAAAGACCTTTAATCCGCAGACCGATGTAGCTATTGAATTGGGGGGAGAGGACGCCAAAATCACCTATTTTTCTGATGGGATTGAACAAAAAATGAACGGCACCTGTGCCGGAGGTACAGGCTCATTCATCGATCAGATGGCTACACTTTTAAAGACCGATTCCTCAGGGCTTAACGAATATGCCAAAAACTATGATACCGTCTATCCGATAGCGGCAAGATGTGGAGTGTTTGCCAAGACTGACGTACAGCCCCTCATCAATGAGGGTGTAAAAAAAGAAAACATTGCCATATCCATCTTTCAGGCGGTAGTGATTCAGACCATATCGGGGCTTGCCTGCGGTATGCGAATCAAGGGAAATGTCGCCTTTTTGGGCGGTCCTTTGTTCTATCTTTCAATGCTTAGACAGAGGTTTATTGATACCCTTAAATTAACGGACGAGCAGGTTATTTTTCCTGATAACTCTCAGCTTTATGTGGCAATCGGCTGTGCATTGCTTGCAGAAAACAGCCAAAATGTTATGGAGCTTTTTGATCTTGTGAAAAGATTTGAAAACGTTCAATCAAGCAGCCTAAGCGAAAGCCAAAGGCTTGAGCCGTTGTTTAAAAATAAAGAGGAATACGAGAGTTTTAAAGCAAGGCATGAAAAAACAAAGGTAAAAAGAAATGACCTCAAGAACTATGAGGGTAACTGTTATTTGGGAATAGATGCGGGCTCAACCACCACAAAGTTGGCTTTAATAGACGAGGAGGGGGCTTTGCTCTTCACCCATTACGGCAGTAATAACGGCTCTCCCCTTAAATCCACCATCAAGGCGCTAAAACAGATGTACAGCCTTATGCCCCCTACCGCCAAGGTGGCATATTCCACAGTAACGGGCTATGGAGAGGGGCTACTTAAAAAGGCGTTAAGCGTGGATTTTTCGGAAGTTGAAACTGTGGCACATTTAAGGGCTGCGGATTTTTTCTGCGAGGGTGTCAACTTTATCCTCGATATAGGCGGTCAGGATATGAAATGTATGAAAATAAAGGACGAAACCATTGATTCCATCTCTTTAAATGAGGCATGCTCATCGGGGTGCGGTTCATTCCTTGATACCTTTGCAGGTTCATTAAAGCTTCCGATAGACAGCTTTGTAAAAGAGGCTATAAACGGGCAAAACCCTGTGGACTTGGGTTCAAGATGTACGGTTTTTATGAATTCAAGAGTAAAGCAGTCCCAAAAAGAGGGCGCAAAGGTATCGGACATAAGTGCCGGTCTTTGCTATGCAGTAATAAAAAACGCCTTATTTAAAGTAATAAAGATAAAGAACAAGGAAGAGCTTGGAGAAAAAATAGTGGTACAGGGCGGTACTTTTTATAATGATGCCGTCTTAAGAGCATTTGAACTTTTGTCGCAAAGGGAGGTAATAAGACCCGATATAGCCGGAATAATGGGAGCGTTCGGCAGTGCCCTAATTTCAAGGAACCGCTATCATCACGGCTATGAAAGCACGCTTATAAGAGGGGATGCCCTTGATGATTTCACCTCTGAAAGCGAGATAACCCGCTGTAAAAAATGCTCAAACTCCTGTCTTTTAACGATAAACACTTTCGGGAACAATGACAGGTTTATCTCCGGCAACAGATGTGAAAAGGGACTGGGCGATTCCTACGTAAAAAATAATCTGCCCAATCTGTTTGAATATAAGTATAAAAAACTGTTCGCATATAATTCACTTACCGAACAGGAGGCTAAAAGAGGGACTGTAGGAATACCGAGAGTCCTTAACATATACGAAAACTACCCCTTATGGCATGCCTTTTTTACAAATCTTAAATTCAGGGTGGTATTATCCGACAGGTCAAGTGCCAAAATATATGAAAAGGGGATAGAGACCATACCGTCGGAATCGGCGTGTTTTCCGGCGAAAATGACACATGGGCATATTATGAACCTTGTAGAAAAGGGCGTAAAAAAAATCTTCTACCCAAGCGTTGTATATGAGACCTTGGAGGATAAAATTGACGGAACGAACAGCTATAACTGCCCCATAGTCATATCTTATCCTGAAGTTATAAAAAATAATGTGGATATTTTAAAAGAAGAAAATATAAAGCTGTATATGCCGTTTATCTCGTTTATGGACACGAAATCCGCTATAGACAGTCTTTATGAAATGCTTAAAAATGACTATGATATAACCAAAGCCGATGTCAAAAAAGCCTTTAATATCGCACTTAAAACTCAGGACGACTTTAAACTGGATATAATGAAAAAGGGAGAGGAAACATTAAAATACATAGAAGAGAATAATTTAAAAGGCATAGTCCTTGCAGGCAGACCCTATCATTTAGACCCTCATATAAATCACGGAATCCCCGATGTCATAACCTCTCTTGGTATGTGTGTGCTGACGGAGGAGAGCATAGCGCATCTGTCGAATGAAGAAAAAAGCCTAAGAGTGGTAAACCAGTGGGCATATCATTCAAGGCTCTATCGGGCGGCACAGATTGTATCCAAAAGGGCTGATTTGGAGATAGTACAGCTCAATTCTTTCGGATGCGGCTTGGATGCGGTCACCGCAGATCAGGTACAGGAGATTATGGAGCGAAACAATAAAGTCTATACACTGCTTAAAATAGATGAGGTCTCCAACCTGGGGGCGATTAAGATAAGGCTTCGTTCTCTAAAGGCAAGCATTAACGACAGGGAAGAAAAAAATGTCCTGCCGCACGTCGTTTCAGAGCCGAGCCAAAGAGTCGTATTTACAAAAGATATGAAGAAAAACCATACCATTCTCTGTCCGCAGATGGCTCCGATACACTTTGACTTAATAGAGGCGGTGTTCAGGTACAGCGGTTATAATTTCGTGCTTTTAACGGATGAAAACGGGGCTGTCGACGAGGGCTTGAAATACGTGAATAATGATGCCTGCTATCCCGCAATTATAGTAATAGGACAGCTTATAAAGGCTTTAAAATCCGGAAAATATGATGTAAACAACACCTCGGTCATAATGTCACAGACCGGCGGCGGCTGTAGAGCCACCAACTACATTGCTTTTTTAAGGAAGGCTTTAAAAGACAGCGGATTTTCAAATGTGCCGGTAATATCTCTGAATCCGAAAGGCTTTGAGAAAAATCCCGGATTCAATATAGGCTTTGATATGCTTGACAGGGCGATTCAGGCTCTTATATATGGAGATCTTTTAATGAATCTCCTCTATGCCACAAGACCCTACGAAAAAAACAAAGGAGATGCCGACAGATTATATTCAGAGATTACGGCATTTTTACAAAAAGAGCTGAAAGCACATAAAAAACGTGATTTCATAAAAAATATCTATTCCGCCGTAGAAAAATTTGATGCAATAGAAAGGCTTGACATAAAGAAACCCAAGGTCGGAGTGGTTGGAGAAATCCTTGTAAAGTTCCACCCGACAGCAAACAATTCCGTTGTAAAGGTGATAGAGGGCGAGGGGGCGGAGGCGGTAGTTCCGTCACTTTTAGACTTTATACTCTACACGCTTTATAATGAAAGGTTTGTATATGAAAACCTTGGGGGAAAATTTTTGACCTATCACATAAAAAATATGATAGTAAGCTACATTGAAAATTACAGAAAGCATTTAAGGGATGCATTAAAGAAATCCAAAAGCTACAGCTCTCCGCCCACAATACAGGAGATAGCCAAAGGAGCTGAAAAGGTGATGTCGCTCGGACACCAGACCGGTGAGGGCTGGTTCTTGACAGGAGAGATGATAGAGCTTATCACATCGGGAGTAAAAAACATTATCTGCGTACAGCCTTTTGCATGTCTGCCCAATCATGTTACCGGAAAAGGAATGGCGAAGGAATTAAAACGCCTGTTTTCAGGGGCTAATATAGCCGCAATAGACTATGACCCCGGGGCATCCGAGGTAAATCAGCTGAACAGGATAAAGCTTATGCTCTCAAGAGCCTTTGAAAATTTTAATATCTCGGAGCTTGCAGAGGTGCCGAATTATTGACAAAACTAAGCTTTTATTGTATTATTTGTATATTGTTATAATATATAAACAGTACAAAGGAGGGAATTTATGGAAAATCCGAATGATAGGTCAAATGTTCAATATCCGAACGGCGAAAATGCGGTTCAAATGGCACCTATACCCCAAAAACTGAAGGCAAAAATGCTCTTTGTAATCAGCATAATTATGCTGATATTTGCTGCAATATCACTTATTTCGACTACGGTAAGTGTGGCGGGAATGAACGGAATCATAGAAACATATAAGTCTATGGGAATGCCTTTAGAGATGTTGACAGATGTAAGAAAGTTTCTACAGGCGAGTGTTATTTTTTCTTTGATTTTTTCGATAATTAAAATCGGGTTCGGGGCAGTCGGTATATTATCCGTTAAAAAGCCTGAAAGAAGCAATCTGATTATAATATCGGGCTTTATTATGGTAGGATTGGTTTTTATAAACTTATTTGTGATAACCAAGCCTTTGATGGATATAATGAAGCCGTTTTTAGAGGGCTTGGGTGTCGGAGCGGGAGCTGATTTAGGCAACGTAATAGGTGTGATAATGAGTTTGATATTGCCTATTTTGTATATAATTTCGGGAATAATGCTCGGAAGATTAAAAGAGGACGACAGCACGGTTTAATTAAAATAAGAGAACAATAAAAAAGGGTGCATACGCTGCACCCTTTTTATATACATGGATATTAGCCGTAGGTGTTGTAATGATCCACAAGAGCGTTCATACAGTTGCAAAGCTTGTGCAAATATATGAAAGGACCTACCACAATGATGCTTCCAAGAACACTCCATATCCAGAATGTCTTAGCGGAAAAATCTTCTCCTACTCCTCTTCTTGTACATTCCTCTCCGATACGCTCTGAAATTCTGTGGAACCATACAAGATCTCCGATACCCAAGGTAATAGGACCTATAACAAATGCCAACAGAGCAAAGTGCATGGTCTTCTTTCCGTCATATTTTTCGGCGATAGCATTGATATCGGTACTGATATTACACATTTTAATAAGCGGATAAATTCCGAATGTAATAAGACCGAGAAGTACCATCTTGAGCATAGAATAGCCGCCCTTTAACTGAATTGCGGGTCCCCCTTGAGACTGTTGAAAGACCTGATTCTGGTTCATTTCCATAAAATATACCTCCTTTATTTATTTTTATCAGCAATAATGATACATCAGATTGCAATAATTTGCAAGTCTATTTTTTTTTTAATATAACAGATAAACATTTTGATAGTTTGCAGAATTTGCCTAATATTGAAAGTTTACTTTCATATACGAAAATTCAGATAACCATTTTGACAGTTAGCTATGATTTACCTATATGAAAGAACACTTTCAATATAGGTAAATCATAGCTGACTGTCTTGATAATATGATTTTGTAGCCTATACCGAAAGCAAGCTTTCGTATAGTAAACAAAATCATATTATAAAAATGGTTATCTTAAACTTTATTTTTGTTCCAACTTTATTTTTGCTCTTTCTTTTTTATTAAAACTGATATATAATAAAGCATTATAAAAATTATCGTTAATTCTGGAAGGAAATAAAAATGTATTCAGTGGATATAGGAATTGATTTGGGGACAGCAAGTATTCTTGTTTATGTAAAAGGAAAAGGAATCGTATTAAAAGAACCGTCGGTGGTGGCACTTGACAGGGACAGCGGAAAAATAAAGGCGATAGGAGAGAGTGCAAGGCTTATGCTCGGCAGAACTCCGGGGAACATAGTGGCGATAAGACCGCTTAGAAAGGGAGTTATTTCAGACTATACCGTTACGGAAAAGATGATGAAATATTTTGTCCAAAAGACACTCGGAAGAAGACTTTTTAAACGTCCGAGGGTGGCTGTATGCGTACCGAGCGGAGTTTCGGAAGTTGAGCAAAAGGCGGTGGAAAATGCGACATATAATGCCGGTGCAAGAGATGTTTTGGTAATAGAAGAGCCGATAGCGGCAGCAATAGGATCGGGAATAGACATTACAAAGCCATGCGGTAATATGATAGTGGATATAGGAGGCGGTACTACGGATATAGCCGTAATTTCCTTAGGCTCGGCGGTGGTATCGACCTCCGTAAAGATAGCCGGAGATGATTTCGACGAGGCGTTAATTCGCCATATAAGAAAGGCACACAGTCTTCTTATTGGAGAGCATACGGCAGAAAACTTAAAGACCACCATAGGGACCTGCTACAGGGGCAGTAAGGAAGACACTATGGAAATAAGAGGAAGAGATTTGGTCGAGGGTCTTCCGAAGACCATTACGGTAAATGCGGCCGAAACCACTATGGCTTTGAGTGAAACCACGGGTCAGATATGTGATGCGATACACAGTGTACTTGAACGTACACCTCCGGAGCTCGCCGCAGACATTGCAGACAGAGGCATTGTCTTAACAGGCGGAGGAGCGTTGCTTAACGGACTCGAGGAGCTGATTATAGAAAAGACCGGAATAAACACCATAACAGCCGATGAGGCTATGAATTGCGTAGCTATAGGCACGGGAAGGTTTGTAGAGATACTGTCGGAAAAAGATCCGGTACTATAAAGATGATAGAATTAGAAGGTGTAGTAGACAACATAATTTTCAAAAATGAGACGAACGGCTATTGTGTTTTGGATTTGAAATTGAACGGTGAGGAAGAAAATACGACAGTCGTCGGCTCTTTTTATGATGTGAATGTGGGCGACATTATGAGCATAAAGGGTGAGTATGTGGAACATCTCATATACGGCTCTCAGTTCAAAATGTCCTCATACAAATCATCAAGGCCCAAGAGTCTTGACGGGATAAAGGCATATTTGGCATCGGGGGCCGTGCCCCATGTAAAGACGGCTCTTGCTACAAAAATAATAGCGGAATTTGGCGAAAAAAGCCTTGAAATAATGCAGGAAAGCCCCGAAATCTTAAGCGAAAAAATCAAGGGAATCACCCTGAAACGAGCACAGGAAATCTCTGTAGTGCTGCAGCAAAACAAAAAAAGGACAGAAGCCGTTATCTTTATGCAGGAATATGACATTTCATCATCTCTTGCGGTAAAACTCTATGAAAAATACTCAGACAAAATATACGAAATAATAAAAACCAATCCATACGAAATAGCCTATGAACAAAGCTCCGTAAGCTTTAAAATATCAGATCAGATAGCACTTAAAGCGGGGATAAGCAAAGACTCGGAGTTTAGAATCTATGCAGGAATTATTTTTGCATTAAAAGCGGCTCTAAACGAGGGGCATTCCTATTTGCCGACAGAAAGGCTTAAAAACGATGCCTCAAAACTCTTGGAGCTTAATGTGGATGATATTGAACACTATATAAAAGAGCTTATATTCGATAAAAAACTGGTAGGTAAGATAGAGGGAGGAATATCCAAAATTTATCTGCCATACATATTTTATATGGAAAAAAATATCGCAATGAGGCTCAGCGACCTTAATTTAAAATATGAGCCGAACGAAGAAAGGCTTTTAAAAAAAATAGATACGATACAAAAAGAAGATAATATAACCTTTGACAAAATGCAGACGGAGGCTGTATTAAAGGCGTTAAAATCAGGATTGCTTGTGATAACAGGCGGTGCGGGCACAGGCAAGACCACGGTGCTTAAGACCATAATAAAGCTATATGAAAACGAGGGGCTTAAGGTATCCCTTGCGGCTCCCACGGGCAGGGCTGCAAAAAGAATGACCGAGGCGACGGGAAGAGAGAGCCTGACCGTACATCGACTTTTGGAGGCGAGAGGCTCCGACAATGAAAATACTGTAGTTTTTGACAGGAATGAAGACAATCCTTTAGAATCCGGGCT
>CAUUGW010000002.1:0-24153 GCA_963544785.1 uncultured Lachnospiraceae bacterium
ACATAGTGTAAAATTAACGTTAGATATTTTGAAATTATTAAAAAATATCAATGATATTTGATAAATATTTTTCTAACGTTATTTACAGAGAAATCATAGTACACCGCACAATGGTGACTTATGAAGTTTGAGCGTATAAGGATATTCGCTTGCGATAAAATATACCTAAAAAACAGTGAAGCATAAACTGTCCGCCATGAAAACTGAATATACGCCTCGCCCGATTTTTGTCGAGGGGATTTAAGGATTAGCAATTCTGTTGTGCAGGAGCAACAACTGAATATCTAATCCTTATTTTATTTTAAATAAATAAGGAGAGAATAATATTATGGGAAATTATGTAAATTTTGCGTTAAATAGGATAAGTGAAGATGCTAAGAGATTATATTATTATGTATTGGAGAAGCAATCATATAATGATGATTGCAGAGGTATCTCTTTAGGTATAGAGGATATACGGGAGATAATAGGCTGTGCAAGGCAGAAAGCCGTCTTATTAAAACAAGTGCTCGTAGGTGTTGGACTTTTGGAAAATGTAAGGCTTGGATTAGGACGTAAGAACATCTTATATGCTGTCCCGCAAAATTGTTATGATGAACCTGAAGATATTATAGAAACACCTGAAGAAAATGATGACTTAGAAGAGATAGACTATATAAAAGAAGAAAAAACAGTAATAGACTTTAAGCAAGAAACTGACAAAAAAAGTAATAATGACCGATATTTGCAAATAAGGTCAAAGGTCATGCAAAATATCGGTTTTATAGATCTTAAGCAGAAGTATGGCAAAGATAGACTGTTAGGAATAGTGCAATTAATAACTGATGTAATAACATTAAATGATGACGAAAAAATTGTAATTGCTAAAAAGGAAAGATCTGCATCGCAGGTAAAACAACAGTTTAGTTTACTGAGATATGGGCATATAGAATATATTTTTGATTGCCTTGACAGTCAAACAGGGCAGATACGCAATATAAAGAGCTACTTATTAGCTTGTTTGTACAATGCTGTATCAACTATTGACAGCTATTATAAAAATATGACTCTATATGGGTTGTATGGAGCTTAGCAACATCATACTTTTTGATGCAAATGCAAAGATTTACAGAAGTATGGTTGTATGAAACTTAAGTAATACTTGCAGAGGTCTGCGAATCAGAAAGCCCATTGCTTCAGACTATGGGCAGTCAGCAACTAATTGCAGTCGGTATAAGCGTAATCATACTTTAGCAAAGATGTGTATTTTAGTTTGAAGTATGAATTTTTATCACGAACGAATAGAGTTATTTTATATATTTTATATTTAATAACTCTATTTTTATTTAATAACCGGATATTAAATAAAAATTTAAATATGCAAAAATATATCTAATCCAATCTAATCTTCAATTTATTTTTAATAACAGGATAGATGGATAAGATTTTTTTGCATTATTTGAAAATTTTTTGGAGGTGGAAATGAAAGAATTTAAAGCCCCTGACAGCAGTGTGATATTGGGAATAGATCACGGCTTTGGGAATATAAAAACTGTTAATACGGTTTTTAGCAATTCGGTTACTGAAAAAAAAGAAGAACCGATGATGAGTAGCGATTATTTATTCTATGACAGAAAATATTATGTGTTAAATGAAAGTCATAAGCTGTATAACCCCGATAAGCTAAAGGATAATGATTTTTATATTCTAACAATAGCTGCTATTGCAAAGGAATTGAGAAAAAGGGGAACGAACAAAGCCAGAGTGAATTTAGCAGTTGGCTTACCTATGAAGTGGCTTGGTAATCAAAAGGACAAGTTTAGGGAGTATCTGACTAAGAATAAAAATATTGTGTTCTCGTATAAAGGGCAGAATTATTTTGTGGAAATAACAGGTTGTGTCGTAATGCCGCAATGTTATGCTGCGGTGGCGGAGAATTTAAGGGATTATAAGGGATTAAACTTAGTTGTGGACATAGGCAACGGAACAATGAATATAATGTACCTGATGGACGGAAAGACTAAAGAAGGACAGTATTTTACTGAGGTTATGGGAGTGCATCAGTGTGCTGTAAAGATACACAATGCGATACTTGACAAATTTGAGTTGGAATTGCCGGAGAGCTTATTAAATTCATATTTGATGAAAGGAACGGCTGATGTTGCAGAAGAGTATCTTGATGAAATGAAAAAATGCAGCAAGGAATATGTTAAAGAGATATTTGACAAACTAAATGATATAGGATACAACGAAAAGCTGATGAAGCTTTATTTTATGGGTGGCGGAGCAAAGATTATCGAAAATTTTGGAGATTATAATCCTGAAAGGGTATTCTTTAATCACGATATCCATGCCAATGCAAAAGGGTTTGAATATTATGCGTATATGGCACTTTGCAGAGAATATAAGAAATAAAAGACTATGTATGGTGAGAAAAAATACACACTAAGATTTTATCTTAGTAATGAGGAAGATAAAAAAGCTTATGAATATTTACAAAGTTTGGACAAGGGCATATCAAAACAACAGATTTTAATAAAAGCCATAAATAAATATGCTGAAGAGAATAATCAGGATTTCGATATTGCCAACATAATAATAGATGAGGTTTCAAGTAGAGTAATTGCAGCACTTAAAAGTAATACTACAATTAATAATACGGACAGTCATTCGGAAGAGGTAAAAAGTGAAAATGATTTGTTGGATTTTAATTTTTTATAGGGAATGAACAGTTTGTATTTTGTAATAATATAAGTTTGGAACACTGACGGCAGTTGCCGTCAGTAAAAACGCATAAGGTGACGGCAGTTGCCGTCAGTCCATAAATTAAAAGAAAATAACAATTCACAGACACGGAGTCCGAAAGTCAAAGGGAAAGGATAACCTAAAGACACGGAGTCTGAAAGTCAAAAGAAAAGAATAATCTGAAGACACGATGTCCAAAAGTTAAAAGAAAAAAAATAGCTTGCAGACATGATGTCCGAAAGTTAAAAGAACAACTCATATTTTTTTTTCAATATCCGGAGCAAAAAACTTTAGTATTTTCATAACTTAAAAATCGTGAAAATTTTGCAAGCTTCCTAACATTATATAAATTGTGCGTACACGCACAATTTACATAAGTTAGGGCTTGCCAAGTTGCACTTGGATAGCAGAAGTGGGAAGTATCCCACACCCTCTAAATACATATATGACAAGGAGGTAATAATGGAGCCTAAGTTCACAATATCACCGGAACTGAAAGATATGATGTCGGATGAAGATATTATATCTGAAAATGATGGAACAGATATTTTAATGATAAACCCCAATAATCTTGTTCCTTATGCAAATAATCCCTTTAAGCTTTATACCGGAAAAAAACTTGAAGATTTAATAAACAGCATAAAAGACTATGGGATATTGCAGCCAATATTAGCAAGACCATTATTAGCAAGAATAAACGAAAACGGAGAATATGAAATTTTAGCCGGACATAATAGACATAATGTTGCAAAAATATTAAAGCTGTCAAAAGTTCCGGTTAGAATCTTAGAAAATATAGATGATATAACGGCAGAGCTTATAGTAAGCGAAAGTAATATGCTCCAAAGAAGTTTAGCAGACTTAGCACCGAGTGAAAGAGCTTTTATTATATCGACTCACTATAATGCTCAAAAAAGACAGGGGCATAGAACCGACCTTGACAAAATAGATACGTTGGTATCAGGAATAGAAAATATAAACGACAAAAAAATAGATGACTTTGATTACTCTATGTCAACCAGAAATATAGCAAGATACTGCAGGCTTGATAAGCTGTCGAACAGCTATAAGGAAAAACTTGATAATCATGAAATAGATATGCGAACAGGTGTGGAATTGTCATATCTTACTCAGGAAGAGCAGGATATGGTTGCAAGCGTTTCAAATGAGTTAAAGATTAAGGTAAATCAAAGCAAGGCTAAAGAACTTAGGAAGCTTGCAAATATCTTAGACAGAGAAAAGATAGAATCGATTTTATCGAACAAGTCAAAGCGTGAAAAAAGTATAATGATAAAAAGAGATATACTGAAAGAATTTTTTACCGATGATGATAGTGACGATACTATAATCGAAACTGTAAGAGCTGCATTATCTGCATATACAAAAGGTAATTAATCTAAGGTATTACTATGAATGACGAAAGAATATATATAAGAGTATCAAAGAACGAAAAGCAGAGATTATTAAAAAATGCTGCCAATAAAGGGAAAACACTTAAGGAATATTTACTGGAGGATAAAATAAACATATATGAAGAGCCTGTTTATTGCAAATCTAACAAAAAGAAAAAGCCTGTGCTTTTAAGCATCAGCTATGATGATTTAGACAAAATAGATAGTTATGCAAAAGCTGCACATTTAAGCAGAAGTGCATATTTGTCAAAAGTCGGTATTGGAGAAAAAATAGTTATTATAGAACAGATAAAGCCTTTTATAAAAGAACTTAATCATATAGGAAATAATCTGAACCAGTTGACAATGTTGGCACATCAGCGGCTTGTAGAAGTAATAGAACTTGATAATCTGCAAAGGCTGCTCATAGATATAAAAAAGGAAATAGTAAACTTGCAGGGAAAGCATTAAAATAAGGTGCTTTCTTTTTTGATTGGATTTTTATAATAAAAATGAAGATTGAAGGTGATAAAGATTGCAGTTATAGAGTTCATAAACGGCAAAAAAAGTTCTGACGGGAAGATAAGAACCTATAAGACCTTAAGCTCCCTTAAAAAGCTAATTGATTATGTGCTTGATCTGGAGAATAAGACTACAGCGGAGCTAAGAGGAGGTAAGGATTGTAATCCTATGATGGCATATGATGACTTTGTTTTAACTAAAAGCCTATTCGGCAAACTCCCTAAAGATGAAAAAGATCTGTCAAGACGTATGTGTATACACTTTATACAGTCGTTTAAGCACGGAGAGGCGGATGAAAAATTAGCTAAGAGGATAGCTGATGAAATGGTTAGATATGATATCTTTAACGACTTTAGTGTAGTATATGGAGTTCATACCGATAAGGGACACATACACACGCATTTTGTAGTAAACACCACAAGCCATGTAAACGGTGCGGCTTATCAGCAAAGTAAAAAACAAATGGAGATGATAAAGGCATATAGTGATATGCTATGTCGCAAATTCGGTCTGTCAGTTATAGAGGAGGCAAAACAAGAATCTAAAAGCAGCAAAGAATATCGAGCTTTAAAAAGAGGGGTATCATGGAAAAAAGAAATGTTTGATGCTTGTAATCAGGCGAAGAAGAAATCGAACAATGCCGAAGAATACATTGATTTTCTAAAAGAAAAGGGAATAAGGGTCATATGGAAAGAAAGCAGGAAAGATATAAGCTACATAAATTCAGACGGTAAAAAGATAAATTCCGATAAATTAGGACAGCCGAAGAGAGGGTATACGCCATTTACAAAAGAGGCTCTTGAAAAATACTGGAATAAAAAATATGAAAAACGTATAAATGATACAAAAACAGTCGCTGATAAACAACAAAATAACACCTATAATCATTATTTAGGTTTTACCAAGAACTTAACAAATATATTAAAAGATAATACGAAACATTATCAAAAGCCCACAGATAGCAACAGACAAATAAGCAGTATAAATGCAAAAAGAGAAAAAATAGAAGAACAAAAGAAAGGAGATGGCATAGAATGGGATTATTAGGTGAAGATGTAATAGCCAAGGCGAACAGAGTAAATATCTTAGACATAGCAAGGTCTTTACATCTTGATGCAAAAAAAGAAGGAAAAAGCTATCATATTGAAGGGTATGGAGGTCTTTATATAAGCGATGACGGACATAAGTGGAATTGTTTTTCGCAGGGTGAGGGTGGAGGCAGCATACAATTTTATATGTATATAACAGGTAAAAACTGGAGAAGCTCCGTAATAGACTTATCGGGATACGATGAAAGAAAAGATAATGTAATACAACAAGATTTGCCAAAAAACAAAGCAAAATACATAAAAGAAGAAATGCTGCTTCCTGAAAGGGCTGAAAAATATTCAAGACTTTATGCTTATCTTACATACACAAGAAAAATTGATATAGATGTTGTAAATTATTTTGTGAAAGAAAAAATGCTTTATCAGGAAAAAAAGCATGGAAATGTAGTATTTGTGGGATATGATAAGGAAAAAAATCCAAAGTATGCCACGATGAGAGGAACTAACACATATATGACATTTAAAGGGGATGTGGAACATAGTGATAAGACTTATGGTTTTTTCAAAGAAGGTTTAAACAAAAAGGTAATTATATTTGAAAGTCCCATAGATTTAATGAGCTATATGACATTAAATAAGATTATCGGAAATGAAGATATCAAGCATCACCTATTAAGTCTTGGAGGTGTAGCTGATGTGGCACTTGAAAGGTATCTAAATGAACATAATGAAATAGATACCATAAGATTTTGCTTGGATAATGATGAAAGAGGACATAGGGCAATAAAAATCATAACTGACAGATATGTAGGATATAAATTTGAGTATGAAATATATGATGCTAAAGATTTTAACGAGTATCTGAAGAACCAAATAGATAGCGGAATAAAGGAAAGGGCACAAAATAAACCTTTTATTTATAATGAGGATATGAGGTATGATAATGAAAATTTTTACGAAATGGAAATGTAGCAAAAAGTTCAGAACTCAGCTTATAAGTTATTTTGTTATATATATTCTGTCAAATGTTGTAATTGTATATGTCATACCGTTTATAGATATCTTTTTAAAAGAGGGAGCAATACCGAACAGATTTAATTTTTTTGAAATACTTACATATGCTATAAAAAATCCGGATATTGTAAAGTTATATTTTTACACAGAGGCTTTAATAATTTTAATGATTATAAGCCTTTACTTTTTTGCCGAACCTAATTATGCAACTGATCAGATATTTATAACGGATGATATAAAAACTCCCGTGCCGTCAGGCAGTGGGCAGTATGGAACGGCAAGGTGGCTTGATAAAAGTAACTTCGATAAAGTATTTGATTACATAGACTTTAAGATTGATGCCCCTATGCTTAACTATCTCAAAGAAGAAGAGTCGGAAATAGCAAAATTAGGCGATATAGAAATTGATGAAAATGCTCTTAACATAGGAATAACTCCGAACTTAAATAATGATGACAGAACAATATACACCGATGAACAGGTAGCCGAGATGCTGAATATAAAAAAGAAGAGCGGTAAATCATTAAATAATTCTATGTTATCAAAGCATACATTGCAAAAGATAAATAACGCCATAGGAAGCGGGGTAGAAATAGAAGATTTGAATATAAATAATTTAGGAGATGAACAGGTGAATTTAATAATCGACACTGTTATGACGCTTAAGGATAAAAAATTATATTCAAACTATGTAAAGAAGAGAATAAATAATCTATTAACTGATGACAGTTTTGATATAAATCAGTTAAACGAAATATCCTACGGCTTATTAGATGATGTGGATGTCACAAGATTTGCCGATACAAAATATTCAAGCCAAAAAATGAGGGAATTAAGATTAGGTCTAAAGGCAAAGCTTGATATTTCTATTTATGATGATGAGCGTTTAAGTGCTTCTCAGATGAATAGGATTAGGCTTAGCTTAATAGATAAAACAAGTGACTTTGTCGTAAAAGATATAAAAAACGATATAAGTTATAAAAATGAGGAGGTGGTGACAAAACCTAAAATCAAAACAGGAGGAATAGTCTTAGGAAAGGAGGGAGAGAGAATTTATTATGTGGGTGATGATAAGCACTCACTGGTTCTTGGGTCTACGGGCTGTGGAAAAACCAGATGTTTAGTTTTACAAACCATAGTCTTATTGGCACTTGCGAACGAGTCCATCTTTGTCACAGATATTAAGGGGGAGCTAAGTGATTATACGGCTCCCTTTTTAGTATCAAGAAATTATGAGGTGGTGACACTGAATTTCAAAAATCCGTTAAAGGGTGGCAGGTACAATTTCTTACAGCCGGTTATATCTGCTGTAAATAACAATGAAATGTCAAAGGCTATACAGGCAGTATGGGATATAACGACACTGCTTGTATATAAGGAAAACTCAAAAGCTCAAGAGCCTATATGGCAAAACGGAGAAGCTTCCATCATAGCGACGGCTATTATGGCGGTAGTTTATGATAATAAAAATAATCCGCAATTACAAAATATGGCTAATGTGTATTATTTTTTGTCAAATATGTGCAGGAGTGTGAAGATAGGAGCAGAGTATCAATTACCTATTAATTACTATGCGGAAAATCTTCCTGACGAGCATCCTGCAAAAGGATTGCTTGCAATAGGAAAGATAGCACCGAGCAGAACAAGAGGAAGCTTTTATACATCGGCTTTAACTACGCTTAGGTTGTTTACAGATCCGTTAATAGCCGATATGACAAGTAGTACAAGCTTTAATTATAAGAAACCCGGAACAAAGCCTATGGCTATATATATCATACTGCCTGATGATAAGAACACATATAACGATATAGCAACCTTGTTTATAGCTCAAGAATATCAAGCCTTATCGGAGATAGCGGATATGTATGGAGGCAGACTTAAAAACAGAGTTAATTTTATATGTGATGAGTTCGGAAATTTCCCCGCTATACCTAATTTTGTCACTATGCTTACAGTAGCAAGAGGCAAGGGTATAAGATTTAATTTATTTTTACAAAGCTTGGCTCAGCTGAAAGAAAAGTATGGAGAGGCGAATAAAACAATAGAGGGAAATTGCAGCACTTGGGTATATCTTGCAAGCGAGGATCCGGATACATTAAAAACTTTAAGCGAAAAGCTCGGTCAATACACCGTGGGGGCTGTAAATTCATCAACCAGCGAACAAAAATACGCCGCATCCTCACATTCGCAAAGCGTTAATCTGGTAGGAAGAGCTTTATTAATGGCAGATGAGATAGGCAGAATAAAAAGACCTTACAGTCTGATATTCAGCAGTGGACACAAGGCTATATTAATCTCGCCTGATATATCTAAGTGGCAGTTTTGTCGTATTCTTGGAATGGGTGACAGGGATAAGGATAAAAAGGTTAGATATTATAGACAAAGCAAGGTTAAAGCAAGAACAGAAAAAAGATTAGCATACTTTGATATACATAAAGAAATAATAGCAAGTATGGTTGAGAAAGAAAAAACAAGAAATTCGGATATCTTTAATAATAATTATACTAAGAATGACGAAATAAGAGAACTTGAACAAAAGATAAGCAAAATGGAACAGGTAATTTTTAGCTATAATATGAAAATGAGAGGAATTGGTGATGAATAAGCTAAAAAAAACAATTAATCTAATAATAGCTACAGTTTTTATTATCTTGGTAAAAGTAAATGTGTTGGCAGGCAACATTCAAAATGATAAGGTGGTTACAGGCACAAAAAAACTGATACAGGATGCGACCAAGGCTATGGGGATTATAGGGGCTTTGGTATCTGTATTATTCGGCATTTATTTTTTTATCAGGAAAAATATGGCTGAGGAGCAGGATCAAAAGATGTGGAATAAAAGAATAGCAACGACTGTTATATGTGCAGTCGGAATAGTAGTAATATCAGGGCTTTTAAACACTATTGTAAAATATTATCAATAATAAGGAGGATTGTAAAAATGAAAGAATTGTTTGCAAATATAGACAGTAAGGTATTTATGGCAGGATTAAACATAAAAAAATCACTTAATAAAATAAAGAATAAGCTGCTTGATAATAGAGGCAACTGGCTTGACGAATCGTTTAAGTACATACTTGCCGTGGTTATCGGATTGCTGTTTTTAAGCGGCATTTATGCTTTAGCTAAAGATACAATTTTGCCGACATTAACTCAAAAAATCAAAGCAGGTTTTGATTTCAGAGGATAAAATTTATGTTTGATCTGATACTTAATTTTTTTGTTAAGCTGTTAGAAGAAAGCGGAATAAAGCTTAAGGAAGTCCTTGTGTTCAGCGGGCTTGAAAATATATATAAGCTTGAAAAATTATTTACCTTTTATACTATAGACTATAATAGAATATACTTAGGGGTAGCCGGTTTTTCACTGGGGCTTGTTTTGGTACTGTACTTAAAAAAAGGGTTTGAGATATATGTTTTGGGCATAGAAGGAGATTCTATGCTCGATCCTATGGTACAGGTTATATCATTGGCAAAAATAATTTTTATAATAGTAGCCTTTAACACATTGTTTGATGTGGCAATAGAAATAATGGTAAAGCTGACAAGCATATTGTTTTCAAATCCTATGACGGATTTAGGGAATATACTGCCACTTACCAATAATATGACCCCTAATATACTTGGAGTAATACTTGACACGATTGCTCTTATAACGGTCTTAAGATTGGTATTTTCATTTGTGAAAAGAAGCATTGAGCTTTTTATTTTAAGGATAGGAGTACCTCTGGCATCACTTGGGATTCTTAACAGCAATCATGGCATATGGGATATGTATATAAAAAAAGTGATTCAGGAATTAATAACCATATCTTTACAGGCATTTTTGCTGTTTTTAAGTGTAAAAATTTTACACACAGGTTTGTTAGCCACCATTACAGGTCTTGTTGTGATGGGAACCGCCTTAAAATTACCGCAGTTTTTATCGGAATTGTTGGTAATGCCGGCACAGGCAAACGGTTTCGGGAAAGTTCATTCAGGCTTGATGATGGCAAGTTATATAAGGGGGCTTCTTAGAAAATGAGAGTGGATACTACCGGCAGTATAGGAGGCTTGATAACAGCTTTTTTGATATTTATAAATGCGGGCGGGGCTGCAAGAGCCGTAATACTTATATTAGGTATGATAAACGGTGAGCAGGAGGCATCTGAAAACAAGAAGAAGCTGAAAAATTTAATAAAATTTTTAATACCGGCAAACACTATAATAGGCTTGGTAAACACAATATTGAGATATTATATTTAAGGCGGAAAGGAATAATATGGAAGATAAAAATAGTGTATATATACCATACGGAATAAAGAACAGGCGAGAATATATAAACGGTTTCGGGGCCAAGGAAGTGACCTTGGTTGTTATGGCTATTGCTGCGGGAGGCGTGCTTGCAATAGTATTAAACCTTTTTGGAATAAACGGGCTTATTTGCGGCTTAACTTTTTTGTTTACACCGACAATAACAGCCGTATTTGTGGGAAAGGATGAGTGCAACACGTCATTCTTAGGGTATTTGGCATTTTTAGTGAATTTCAACAAATCGCAGAAAGTATATAAATATAAGTCATTACAGGCTATGATTCGGAAAGAAAGATGATAGATTTTATATATTTAGTCATATTGTTTGCAGCATCAGTTATTGATGTAAGAAAAAGATATGTTTATAACATAACACACATAGCTGTTATATCACTTTTTATAGCAGACGTAGGATTTAACAAGGAGTTGATAATAAGAATTATTTCCGCCCTTATTATTACAATACCCATATTAATATTAACATTAAAAAAGGATTTTATAGGGGGCGGCGATATAAAGTTTATATTTTGCAATACTTTGATGAACGGTTTTGTAAAAAGCATAAACGGTATTATCTTAGGCTGTCTTTTAATGACGGTCTATTTTTTTATTAATAAGGATAAGACTAAAAAGCCTATGTTGCCTTTTTTAAGCATAGGCTTTTATATATTCAGGAGGATTTAATGAAAGGTAAACAGGCAATAATAGGAATAATATCTATTATTTTAGGATTAGCTACAAGTTTTATACTGTCACCTATGTACCAGAGTGTTTTAGAAAAAAAGGCTGATGTAGTGCGGGTAAAGACAACTATTACGAAAGGGAAACAAATAAGCGAGAATGATTTGGAGGTTGCGAATGTAGGGACATATAACATGTCGAATAAAATACTTAAGAAAAAGGATGAGGTACTGTTTAAGTATGCAAAAACGGATATTTATAGCGGAAGCTTTATAACGGATGATTCTATAAGCAGCGTTCCGCTTGATAAAGATACTTATCTTAATAATATTCCAGACAATAAAATGGCAATCTCCGTGACGGTACACAGCTTTGCAGCGGGGCTTTCAAGCAAGCTGCTTAAAGGTGATGTAGTGAGCGTTTTGGTAAAAGAAAAAGAAGATGAAGAGGAAATATGCACTATTCCCGAATCTTTAAGATATGTGGAGGTTTTATCAAGTACGGAGGAAACAGGTTATGATAAAGAAAAAAACGAACAGGTAAAGGACGAAAAAGAGGGCAATAAAAAGATTTTAACTGTAACACTTCTTGTAAATAGTGAACAGGCATCGCAGCTTGCTATAAATGAGGGAAATGCGGCGGTACATTTAGCTTTAGTTGTAAGGAATGATGAGCAAAAGAAAAAGGCGTTATTAGAGGAGCAGGAGCACTATTTTGATATTGGAAAAAATACTGATAATGATACAAATGTTTTAAGCGAAAATAATGTTGTTGATTCCACCGATGTAAACAGTGCCGTTAACAGTATAAATAATAAGGGCGAGGTAGGAGAAGCCGTTGATAACATAGGAAAGGATAATACAAATGATAATTAGTATATGGGGGTCAAATGCAAGCGGAAAAACGACCTTTGCCACAAAGCTTGGAGTCACACTGGACGGCATAAAGAAAAAGACCTTGATTATTTATACAGAAAATCTGTCGCCGGATATAGCAAGTATATATCCTTACGAGAAAAATTTTATCAGTATGGGAGATTTGTGGCAGACGGACTTAAGTGAAGACGACATATATAAGCTTATGCACACGGTAAACGGAACCGATAATCTTGCATACCTATCTTATGCACCCAAGGAAAACATATTCAGTTATCCTATTTATGCGAAATATAACGTGGTTAAAGTGATAATGCAGCTTTCTGGTATGTTTGACTTTCTGATATTCGATTGCAGCAGTGATATAAGCAGCAACGTAATATCAATGACGGCACTTGAGATGAGTGATACTGTATTTCGGATGTGTAGCGGAACATTTAAGTCCAATTGTTTTTTTGACAGTAATTTACCGCTTTTATCCGACAGCAGATTTAACGTAGACAGCCATATAAATATCTTATCAAGTGCAAGGGACTATGAAGCATTAAGCCTATACAAGGCAAAGTATGCGATTTCTTATGATTTAGCCTTTGATGAATTGATACATAAGCAGTTTATAGAGGGAGAGCTTAATAAAATAAATAAGTCAAAGTATCAAAGCACTCTTAATCATATAATAAATAAAGAAATTCTGCTGCAAAATAGGCTTGATGTAAAAGGCAAAATTAAAAGCGAATCAAAGCCTAAGAAGAGTTTTAAATTATTCGGTAAAAAAGTAAAAGAAAAAGAGGTGTTTGATGATGAATGATAATATTGCCCCGACAAATGAGGTTGCAAACAGCAATGTGGGTACAAAAGAAGAAGTAAAATACATAAGCTTTGATACTTTGTACAGCGAAATACAAAGGCATATATCAAGCCAATATTTCGCATTAATGGCGGACGCAACAGATGAGAAGCAGCGGTACGCATTAAAGGAGCAGATAAGAAATATCATTGATAAGTATATAAGAGATAAAAAAGTAGAAATTAAAGGATACTCAAACAATACCTCAGTGTCACAGAAAATTTATAATGAGATGGTGGAATTATCTATACTGACTCCGTTAATTGATACTGCAAGAAATGACATAGAAGAGATAAATATAAACAGGTGGGATGATATAAAGGTACACTATGACACAGGCGAGGTAATAGCCACGGATGAAACATTCAGATCGGCTGAACACTGTAGCGATGTTATAAAAAGGCTTCTAAAAAAAGAAAGCGATATGATAATAGACAAAAGCAGACCCATAGTAAGAGGACATTTGCATAACAGAATAAGGCTGACTATTATGGGAGATGGAGTTATTGATAAGGACATAGGAATGGCAGCCTCACTTAGAATAATAAATCCTAAAAGATTTACGGCTGAGGATTTTATAAGCAAGGGGACAATCACAAAGGAGATGCTTGATGCCTTAAGTATCTTCAGCAGGTACGGTGTGAGTATGTGTATCACTGGCGAAACAGGAAGCGGAAAGACCACGCTGCTTATGTACTTGGCAAGCCAAATACCTGTTAATAAGAGGGTTTATTGCATAGAAGAGGACGTTAGAGAGTTTGACTTGACTAAAAGGGACGAAAAAGGCAGGGTTATAAATTCCGTGGTGCATACGCACACACAAAAGTCGGATGATCCGGGAAGAAATATAGATCAGGATAAATTGCTTGAAACGGCTCTTACAATGAATCCTGATGTAATAGTCGTCAGCGAGATGAAAGGAAAGGAGGCAAATGCGGCACAGGAAGCTGCAAGAACGGGACACGCAGTTCTCACAACTACACATGCAAAGAGCTGCAGGGCTACATACTGGAGAATGGTTACACTTTGCAAGATGGGGGTTGATATTGATGAAAATACACTTGAGAGATTGTGCATAGAAGCGTTTCCTATAGTGGTTTATATAAGAAAGGACGAGGATAATATAAGACGGGTAAAAGAGATAACGGAGAGTTACATAGACGAAAACGGGAATAGGAGCATAAGGACACTATACAGATTTGTGGTTACTGAAAACAGGGAAGAAAACGGACGTTTAAAGATAGACGGCTACTATAAAAAGGAAAACGGCATAAGTGAATATCTTAAAAATGAGCTTATAAGTAAAAATATAACAAAAGATTTACTTGATATATTATAGGAGGCTTTATGATAATAACATTTAAATTACTCAGTTTTATCCTTATAGTATATGGATTTTTTAAGGTTTTTAACATAACATACGCAAATCTTAAAGACGATGTAGGCATCTTATTTGTCCCCAAAGAATACAGCATAAGGAAAAAAATAGAACTGTCAAAGGGCATAAGAAAAGAAAAAGGTTTTTCCCTATTGGTAAAAGAAACCATAGATATGTTAAAGCTTTTGGATAAAACACATGAATTCCCGATTATATGTTTTTCGTCTTTTGTATTGTCTATAATAGCGGTGACATTTTGTATGGCAACGGCAAATTTATTCTTAATAGTACCGCTTGTAATTGTTGCGGTTACGGCTCCTTTTGTGTATATAAGGCAAAAAAGCTTAACATATAAAAAAGTAATAAACAATGAACTTGAAACGGCATTATCCATTATAACAAACAGCTATATAAGGAGCGATAATATAGTATCCGCAGTGGAAGAAAACATAGAATATATACATAAGCCTGTAAAGAGCCTGTTTCAGAGCTTCGTATTTAATTGTGACTACATAGATTCCGATGTAAAAAGGAATCTTGTATTGCTTAAGAACAGTCTGCATAATGAGATATTTAATGAATGGTGTAACACTTTAATAGCGTGCCAGTCGGACAGCAAGCTTAAGGGTACGCTTTTATCAACGGTAAAGAAACTGAGCAACATAAGGATAGTATCGGTAAGGCTTGACAATATGCTTTACCAACCCGTAAAAGAGTTCATAATGATGGTACTTATTCTTTTTCTCAATATCCCAATCTTTTATGCTCTTAACAAAGAATGGTACAAAATTTTGGTACACACACAGGCGGGGCATATCATAATGGCTGCCGTTATCAGCATAGTTGTATTTTGTGCATTGAATGTAGCCGGATTAACAAGACCGATAGAATACAGGAGGTAGTTATGATTATATATGTTATAGCGACTATAAGCTTTGTTCTGTTTGTCGGAGGATATTTCAGAATATTACTGTTTGTCTTTCGTATGCCGGGGTTAAAGGCACACAAGGTGGCAAGCAAGATAATAAAAATAAATAAAGGGAATAATATAATAGGGCTTTTGATACAACATTTAAGTTCTGTTATAGAAAAAAGATTGGTATTAAGCGACGGCAAAAGAGAGAAAATAGAAAACTACATAAAATATTCAGAAAATGAGAACTTAACGGCAAAGGCTTATGAGGCTGATAAGCTTGCAAGAATGATCTTTATAATAAGCATAGGTGTTGTATTAATTAAAATAATTCCGATAGCATCTATCATTACTTTTATTATGGCATTTGTATACTACTTTAGAGCCGACAGTAATTTAGAAGCCTTATACATTAAGAAAAAGCAGGAAATAGAGTATGAATTGCCGAGATTTTGTGCAACAATCAATCAGGAAATAAAAAATACGACTGATGTGATAGATATCCTCACAAGGTATGCCAAAGGCACTGACAAGACACTGAAAAAAGAGCTGTCAATCACCATAGCGGATATGAAAAGTTCTAATTACGAGGCGGCTTTGGTAAGGCTTGAAAGCAGGATAAATTTAGGGGCTTTATCAAACATAGTAAGAGGTCTGATAGGTGTTATAAGGGGTGATGATATGCGGACATATTTTGAAATGTTGTCACACGATCTTGATGAACTGGAGTTGCAAAGGCTTGAAACTCTTGCTTTACGACAGCCTGAAAAAATAAAAAAATATCAGTTTTTGATACTTGCAGCAATGATGGTAATGTATATGGCGGTAATAGCTCTTTATCTGTTGGGTATGGACAGGTCGATGTTAATGTAAAGGAGGGTGTATATTGAAAGATATTAGGAAAAAAATCATATTTATCCTGAAAAACAACAGTGGTGCGGCATATATAGAAGCGGCTTTTATAATACTTGCAATCATGATGATAATAGCGATAATGACTGCATTTTTGCCCATATTCGCCCATATCAATAGGATACATACCTATGCGACGAATGCGGCAAGAATCATATCGGTAGAGGGAGGATTGACACCTGATGCTATGTATAAGATAGAAGAGTACAAAACAAAGATGAAGCTTGATATGGTAAATTTGTATTATACAAACAGCACATTTTTATCGGACGGAGTAAGTATACAGCTCAATGATGAAATAGTGGTTGAGGCTGACACCTACTATGTATTAAGTGTACTGAAAATACCCGTAAATATACCCATACATACAAAAGCTTTATCAAGAAGCGAGGTGTATCATAAGCTATGAAAGAATACATAAAGGTGATAAAAGACCGTGCAGTAAATAAGATAAGGGACAATACAGGCGGTGCATATATAGCGGGAGCCTTTGTAATAATGGGTCTTGTATTTATATTGGCATTTTTTGCGGAATATTACAGAGTGTATAATCAGATAGCGGTTGCAGACAGAGCATATGAAAAGGCTATGCTGTCGGTGGCAATAGAGAACTATGATGAGATATTCTTAAGCACAAGAGAGTCTACACAGATAGGCGGAGTTATGGACGGAGGTAATGCAGGACTTGAATTAAACGATGCCAAGAAAAAGGAAAAACCCGTATTTGTAAGTATGAATGACGGTGGAGATATCGCACTTGAATTGCAGGGGCTTCTTAATACTACGTTGGAAGAAAACGGGCATTTGCTTGCCTATAATGATTCCGGCAATCTGATGTATTCATTAAGCGATTTTAAGATGAGTATAAAAGAAAGTACCGGTTACGGCGGTTTTGTAAAATATGAGGTAAAAGGAAGTTTTCACATAGAAGTGCCGTTTTACCTGATGGGAGTTGAGGCAAGCAGGATAGTGCTTGATGTTCCGAGTGTTACGGCATGGAAGAGCAGATTGTAAGGGGGCAGATGATGACGCTTAGTTTGTACAAATATTTTGTGTGTAAGAATAAAGAAGAATTGTTGTATAAAATGGTAACAGGTTCAGAAGATGTAAAGCCGTTAATTCAGTTGTACGAAGAATTGGGAAAACAAAATAATTATATTGCAGTGAAAATAACAACAGCTGAACAAATGGCAACATATGCTATATCATCTGAGAGTTTGCCTAAAGAGGGTTATTTAACAATAATGGTAACAAATATCAAGAACAGACCTATAAGTTCAATTTCTCTTCCAATATCCAAAATAGAGAAAAATGAAATAAATGTATCCGAAGTGCTGAAAAAGTGCTATAATGATATTATGAGCGGTATGGTTGTGATATCAAATGAGAAAAAAGACATCAGACATTTGAACAAATGGCAGGATGCTATGAAGAAGATCCACTTAAATGTACTTGATTATTTTTATGTGGAGAATAAGAATAATAAATATAGGCTGATGTCGGTTAATGATACAAAGGCTTTAGTTAATATTAGTAAGAAGAATTATAATGCCGCCATTCAAAATGTGGAAAAGGTGTCATTAATTGACAGTGAAATTTCTCTTTTGCAAAACCTTTCAGAATATGAAGAATTTACCAATTATTATACCTCACATATGCTTAAAGGGCTTAATATAGTCAAAGATATAAAAAGAATAAAAGAGCTTTTGTATATATCGGGGGTAAATAAAACCTTTGAAGAATTTTGTTCTTTGAGTTATAATAAATATGGTAATATCTTGGACAATAAAATCCATACGAGAGGTGATTACAAGAGTGTTCGTGTCAACAGAAATACACTAATAAAAGAACTCATAGACGACGAAACAAGCGGAATAATAATATATCACAATCACCCGTCGGCAAACTCCGATGCAAGCAGAGATGATTTTGAAATGACGGAAACTGTGGCAAAAATGGCTAAGGCTCTTAACAAGAGATTGTACGACAGCTTGATAATAGGAAAAGATGAGGTCAGAAGCATAGCCAAAAGCGGCGAGATTGATATTTTAAGTACAATGCACAATGAGCAGAAAGATATGCTTTCAAATGGTGTATCCGAAGCATTTGTCGATTACGAAATAGAAGAATTGGAGGTATAAAACAATGCAGGGAATGGAAGCTTTAATGAAAGACTTGGGTGTTAATTCGCAAGAGGAGATGATGGAGTTCATGCTTGAAAATCCGCATCATCCCACGGTAAAACAGATAAATACAATGTTTGCCATGCTCGATGAATTGGACGGAAAGCCTGTGCCCTATAAATCATAGCCATGCAGGCAAAATTAATAGAGGTTGCTCTTAGGGTGATTTTATCACGGATAAGGGCAAAAAAAGAATCAGCAGAAGACAAAAGCCTATTTATTACGATTGCGGGTACAGCAGGATTTATTATTTTAATTGCTGCGGTATTTACATACATAGTATTAAATCCGCTTAGTGTCCTTGGTACTTATTTCAAGGATTTAAGCATAGTTCAAAGCATAAAAGAAGCCGTATCAAAAGATGTTATAGGGTCAGACGGTTATGAAGAGGATCTGACTACAGCCGGCAATTCGTCCTTAAGTGATGAAGAGATGAACGAGCTTATGAGCAATCCTGATATAAACGATGTGATAAAAAAGGCTATAGCATTTTGCGACAGCAAGATAAAAGCGGGGTGTTATTATTCACAGGCTGAGCGGACAAGCGGTAGGGCTTATGACTGCAGCTCACTTATGTGGTACGCATACAGAAGTGTTGGAATTTTACTGTCGGATTCTCAGGGCTACAACGGCTGGCCGCCCACAGCCTGTTATGAGGCTATCTTTTGTGAAAAACATAATTATGTAGTAAATTATAGTGATGTTAAACCCGGAGATTTATTATTCTTTAGAAGAGAAAGGGCGGCAGCAGAAGGAAGATACAAAGGCATAGGACATGTGGCTATGTACGTGGGAAAGGGAATGATGGTCGAGGCAAAGGGAAAAAAATACGGGCTCACCTATTCAAGGGTGAATACAAGCACTCTTGTAATGGTTGGAAGACCCGTATTAAAATTAAAATAAAGGAGGGTAACGTTTGCAGGTAAAAGAATTAGATAAAAAATATAAAGATATGCTTTTAGAGAAAAAATATCTTACTACAAAAGAATTAGGTGCTGTTTTAGGGCTGACGAAACAGAGAGTAAATCAGTTAAAAAACAGGTATAATTTGCCTGCTGTACGAATAAACGGTGCTGATGTATTTTCAATTGATGAAATAAAAAAAATAGGTGAAAAAAGAAGAGAGTTCCATATTAATTATGTAGCTTTGACCATATTTAACGGATTTTTACCTGACGGATGCGAAAAAATAAAAAAATGTATAGCTTTAGGCTTGATGGAAGCAAAAAGGAATGACGCTTTTGCTCGAACCAATGCAATTTATGTTAATAAAGAAGAGCTTGACGAAAAGGTAAAAGAGTTATACAAAAAGGATATTTCAGATATAATAACCAAAAGACAGGCTGAGGCTGTTTTAAACGTTGATAGCGAAAAATTTGATGAGCTTATTGTAAAGTATAATCTGTGCAGTATAAAAAAATCTGACAGAATATTTGTGAAAAAAAGCGAAGTTTTGCAATTAAAAGACAGGCTTGATAAAAGAATAAAGGCAATTTAGTTATTGGAAAAAAATGTGATATATAACAAAAAGCTTTTAAAATAGACAAAAAATCATACAGAATATTATAAAAAACAGTTGATTTAAACAAAAAAGTATGATATAATAATAGTATAAGTTGGAAGGTTGTAGGCATTTTTAGAAAGGAGTATCAATTATGCACAATAAAAAACAACGAACATTAATGATAGCACTTACAGTACTTTGTTTGATAGGATTGCCGGCTTCTTATGCGTTTTCAAGACATAGTGCATATAAAATAAAACAGGCAAGGATTGCATCAGAAGAAAAAATAAGACTTCAGCAAGAAGAAAACGACAGAATAGAAGCTCAAAAAAGAGCCGAACAGGAAATAGAAGAAAATAAAAAAATAAAGCTTGTGGCAAAGACGAACTATGAAAGCCATAAAGAAGAGGTTAAAATAAAGGAAAAGAAACAGGAGAAAATCAAGGAAGAGAAGAAAAAGGAGAGGGTTAAAAAGCTTAAAAAAGAAAAAATTAACCAGGATAAAGAAGCAAAGAAATTAAGCACAAATACTTATTCCGAAACGACAGGTACTTATGTAGACCTTGATAAAGAGTTTAAGGAAGCAGGTAAAAAGGGTAAGGAGATAAAAAAGTTCAGTAAAAAGGACGAGAAGAAAAAACAGGTACAAAAGCTCGGCAATGTAAAGGTAAAAGAGATAAGCTCCGAGGTTAAAAAGCCCAATAAGCATAAAGACGATGATTTAAGCTGGGTGGCAGCACGTGTGGTTACTGATGAAGAAGCAGCTGAGATGGGCGGATTTGACAGTGTAGAAGAATATCGTGAAACTCGTAAAAAAGCTGATGCAGGAGATAAGAAAGCAAGATATAAATTATATGGAAGTATAGAAGAAAATACAATAGTAACAGACCCTAATGACCACGAAAAAGTGCCATATGAGATAGAGTAAAAAAGAGAACAGTTTTAGTTCTCTTTTTTTATTTGTAGGAGGTTTTATGAGAATGTTTAAAAGGGTTTTAATCGGTGTTTTATTTATATGTTCAGTTCTTATGCTTAACACAAAAGACGGGTTATGCAGCGGGGATATATCAGGGAACAGCGGCTCCACTCAAAACGGAGGGAACATGCACCATGTGGGAGGCAGAAAGACCTCACAGTCAAGCCCGTTTGACTATGGGATAAGGTTCAGCCTTGTTAATAATACCGGAGGATATGACGGAAAGATTATAGGTAGAACGGTTGATCTGTTCCATCTTAAAAACTGGGGGAATAAAAGCTTCGGGAATAAGGATCTGGAAATAATTCACAGCAAGCACGGTACAAGCAAAGTGGAGTATTTAAGGGGTAAAAAGAAGTTGGATTTACACGATGAACATTATTTATCAAAAGACGGGGGATATGCAAAGTGGTATAAAGACATATGGAAAGTGTACGGGTCAGGAATGGCTCGAAAGAGCCATAAAAAGAAATGGCTGACAGAAAAGAAAAATGCCAAAGTTCTTATGAAATATATGAATGTTACAAAAAGTCAATTCTACAATCGTAATAATTACCTTGTGGTAGAGCCTATTTTTTATTTCTATATGGAGGGCAAATACTACGGGCTTACAGCAACTGAAATAGGCTTGTTTGACTACCTGATGGAAAATAAAAATGGTGTAGGTTTAGGAAAGTATAAAAGTAACAGGAGTATAAAAAGTCATCAGGGCGGCAGGTCACATAGTGCAATACCCGCAGCCGATTATTTACAGATTGATAAATGGGGCATTGAAAAGCCCACAGCGATGCAAAAAAGAAGAGGTTATAGATATAGTAACAGCGAGATCATAAATAAGATGGGTATAAGCATCTTTCGTTTCTTAAAGCCGGATACACCTCCACCTGATCCTGTGATAGAAAATGTGGATTATATTTATCGCTGTGACACAGATGTATTTACTTCGGTTGAGCTTACAATGAAATCGGAAGCCAATCCTGATAATCCCCTTAATGTGAATTTTAAAATACCCGGAATAGGGACTTTAACGGCAAGCGGGATTTATTGCCCGAAAGGCTATAAACAGTTGGTATGGGTAAAGTGGCACACACCTAAACAGCCCTGTGATATGAATATAAGAGTATCAAGCAACATAGGCGGAAGTGCCACAATAAAGGCAAGGGTAGAAGAAAACACGCAATGGGAGCCCCACAATCCCGTAGCGGATGATGAACGACCGCTTAACCTTGATGAGTTCCAAATGAACATAAGTCCCGATAAATCAAAGTATGCCAAGATAAAGGAAAAGAAAAAAACGATATGGAGCAGGTGGGAAATAGTAGAGTATCATCCGAGAGGAGATTTTAGATATTGGAAAGAAATAAAACATTATTCAACAGATTCCGACGGTCATTCTTACTATGACTACAGCACCTATGAAGCCATATGGGACGAAAATCCGTACTTCAGCTTCGGAAAACACGAATATAAAACAGATACCGCACCTGACGGCTCAAGCGTGACATATGTATTAAACGGCAGAACCCCGAGCGAACCTACATATTATACTGCACAGCTTAAAAAAATAGAAATGAAGATAAAGCCTGCCCAAACTTGTAAAAAGGAAAACCCTGATGAGCGTTTTATTAAGTCGGGATATGGTATAGAGGCTGATATAACAAGCTCAGTCTATAGCAATGAAAGTTCAAATGTAACCGGCTTTCAAACATCAAAGTATCTGTTTCCTGAATTCAATTATAAAAAGTATTGGCGTTTAGGGGATAAGACGGAACAGAAGAATATAAGAGGGACAATAAAAGGAAAGATACAATTGCCGAAAAATTATTATAGTTATACAGGATATTTCGGATATAGCGACGGCAGATATCATTTTTTGCCTATATGGTATCCTGACGGTAATTACAAGGTGTATGCAAAGATATACGACTGTTGGACACCTGCAGGAGAGCTTAGAGCAAAGGTAACAGCCGATATTACCTGTAAAGGAGCTATGTGGGACGATTGGCACGTGCAGATAGTGAAATAAAGAGGATATGTTAAATAACGGAAAGGAGGCTTTATGACGTATTATGAAGAACAGCAAGAAGAAATAAAGACAATCAGACCACGCACAATAGAAATTAATTTGTCTGATGCTGATGTAGAACGCATTTCTGAAAAGGCAGAGGGACACGGCTTGACAGTTGCAGAGCTGATAAAGAACTTTATAGGTGATTTAGTAGACGGGACATACAGCAACGGTTCTGATGAAAGAATGTATGCAAATGAATGGTTTGACCGTTGCTATTTCGGAGCTGTCCCTGATTACACTTTCTTAAAATATTTGATTGAAGATGGTGATGTTGAGAGGATAATTGAGACACTAAAATTTATAGAAGAAGGAAAACAAAGCATTGCAGAAATTAAAGAAGATATTGCAGAAATGGAAGCAAGACTTAATGATAAAGAATATATAAAATTTTATTATGTTGATGAATATGAAGGTTATAATTATGTAAAAGAATGTATAGAAGATGCAAAAGAGAGTTTGCAAAAAGAACAGGATGATATAACAAGCTTTAAAAAAGTCATTGATAATTATTGGCAGGAGTATCTATCAAATAAAAAAAACTATGGATACAGTAACTGTTTTTGCACTGCTGACTGTACTTTTGAAGAACAAATAGATTATGTACTTGGTTATTGGAAAAGATATAACGAATTATTAAATGATGGTGAAAAATGTGAGATTAGCTTAGATAATGATATGAGTAATGAAGAAAGCTTAGAAGAAGATGAAGAGCTTGAATTATAATAAAAAAAGCGTTTTATCTCTTGTTTTAACGGCTGTTGTCTGTTATAATATAGTTGAGAAATAAGCTCGGGGGTAGCACTTACCTCTTCCCTGAAACA
>CAUUGW010000003.1:0-24014 GCA_963544785.1 uncultured Lachnospiraceae bacterium
GAGTAATAGGTAAAAAACCTGATATTAAGTATTATATTAAAAAAGAAGATCTAAAAGAATTGTCAAAGCTTCAATTTGATATTTTAAAAAATGCCGTTAAGTACCTTAAAAGAGGCGGAGCTTTAATTTATAGCACCTGTACCGTGTCCGAAATTGAAAATGATTTACAGACAGACAGAATAATTGGAGAATTAAATTTAGAGCCTGCAAAAATAAATGATAGGTTGTATTTTGCGGATATGACAGATGATTATAAGATACAAATTTTACCGGGAGAATATGACAGTGACGGTTTTTTTATTTCTAAATTCTATAAAACTGCCATACGTTAGGAAATACAGATGAGTGAAAAAATGGATTTATTGGGTATGACGGTATCTGAACTGTCATTTGTTTTAGCCGATATAAATGAGAAGCCTTATAGGGCAAAACAGATTTATGACTGGTTACATAATAAACAGATATTTGATATAGATAAAATGGCTAATATACCTAATAAAATAAAAAATTATATATCGGATAATTTTGATATAAATATAATGAAAAAGGAATTGGTACATTTATCAGGTGATAATAAAACAAAGAAATATTTGCTTAAATGTACTGATGATGAGCTGATAGAGGTTGTACTTTTATCATATAGATATGGCAACAGCCTGTGTATTTCTTCTCAAGTGGGGTGCAATATGGGCTGTGCGTTTTGTGCTTCCACTGTTGGAGGAAAAGTAAGAAATCTGAAAGCCTCTGAGATGTTATCTCAGATTTATACTGTAAACAGTCTTATAAATGACAGAGTTTCGCATATTGTCGTAATGGGAATGGGAGAGCCTTTGGATAATTTTGACAATTTTGTAAAATTTGTTATAATACTAACTGATGAAAAGGGCTATAATTTAAGCAGAAGAAATATCACGGTATCCACCTGCGGAATAGTACCTAAGATTTATGAGCTTGCCGACTTGAATCTTGGTGTTACCTTAGCCATTTCTCTTCACTGTGTCTTTGATGAAAAACGTCAGAGTATAATGCCTGTCGCAAAAAAATACAGTATTAGGGAAATTATTGATGCAGCTAAATATTATTTTCAGAAAACGAAAAGAAGATTAACTCTTGAATACAGCCTTATAAACGGTTTTAATGACGGTAAAAATGATGCAAAAAAACTTGCCGAAATTGCCAAAGAATTAAAGGCGCATATCAATTTAATTCCTGTAAACAGGATTGACGGTACTAATTTTGATGCTCCAAGTAAAAAAACCGTTTATGAATTTAAAGAACAATTGGAAAAATTACATACGAATGCTACAATAAGGCGTAGCATAGGAGATGATATAGCTGCATCTTGCGGTCAGCTTAAGAAGCGACATTTATCTTAAAAATTTAAGGAGAATTTTATAATGAGGGTATACAAGGCGACACACGTAGGAAGACTTCGCACTATGAACCAAGACTACGTATTTGCTGATAATAATCAAATCGGAGGCTTAAAAAATCTGTTGATTGTTGCAGATGGAATGGGTGGACATTTAGGAGGAGATTATGCTTCAATATTTGTAGTGGAAAATCTGGTAAGACTTGCTTATGAGATTAAAGAAAAAGAGCCTGTTTCTATATTAACCGAGTGTATCAGCAAGGTAAATGAGCTGTTATGGCTGGAGGCGCAAAATAATGATGATCTCTTTAATATGGGTACAACATTAGTAGCGGCTACCGTTTTAAATGATAAACTCTATGTTGCCAATGTCGGTGACAGCAGACTTTATCTGATAGATGATGATATAAAACAGATTACAAGAGATCACTCTTTAGTTGAGGAGCTTGTAATAAGGGGTGATATTACCAAAAGCGAGGCAAGAATTCATCCTGATAAAAATAAGATTACCAGAGCCATAGGAATAGAGAGATCTGTGAAAATAGATTTTTTTGAATGTGATTTAACAAGTAAAAGCAAGATATTACTTTGCTCCGACGGATTGACCAATATGATTACCGATGAAGAAATTTTTGATATTGCGGTACAAAACAGGGATTTATCGGAAATATGTTCGATGCTCGTTTTAAGAGCTAATGAAGAAGGGGGACGGGATAATATATCCGTGGTAATGGCGGACAATGTCCTTGATATTAATTCTTGCGGGGAGGAATTATGATTAGAGTAGGGGAACTTTTAAATGGAAGATATGAGGTGCAACAGCGTGTAGGAATGGGCGGAATGGCTGATGTTTACAAGGCTATGGATAAAACGCTTAATCGCTATGTCGCAATTAAGGTATTGAAAGCTGAATTTTCTTTAGATAAAAGCTTTGTTGCCAAATTTCAGGCAGAAGCAAGAGCTGCGGCGGGACTTTCACATCCTAATATAGTAAGTGTTTATGATGTTGCCGAAGAAAACGGTTCATACTTTATAGTAATGGAGCTTATTGACGGAATAACATTAAAACAATATATTGAAAAAAAGGGCAGACTTTCAATAAAAGAGGCAACCAGTATAGCTATTCAGGTTTCTACAGGTATTGAAGCCGCACATCAAAACAATATAATTCATAGAGATATAAAGCCGCAGAACATTATCATTTCAAAAGACGGTAAGGTAAAAATAGCGGATTTCGGAATTGCCAAGGCAATAAGTACAAACACCAATACAATCAGCTCCAATGTAATGGGCTCGGTTCATTACAGCTCTCCGGAGCAAAGCAGAGGGGGATACTTGGACGCCAAAAGTGATATTTATTCTTTAGGAATAGTTATGTTTGAAATGGTAACAGGTAGAGTTCCTTTTGACGGTGATACCACTGTAGCCGTGGCAATACAGCATTTACAGGATGATATTCCGCTCCCGAGAGAAATCGTTCCTGAAATACCGATAGGATTGGAGAAGATAATACTTAAATGTACCGCCAAAAGTCCAAATCAAAGATATGCCAAAGCGGGAGATTTGGTTGCGGATTTAAAGCAGTCTTTAATTACCCCGAATGATGATTTTGTAGATGATGTATCAGAAGATGATGTTGAGGGAATGAAAACATCCGTTATAAGCAGAGATGAAATCAGACAGATTAAAACGGAAACCAACAGGGCGATATTAGGAAGCAAACAGCGTCCCAACAGTTTTGAAAAGGAAGAAAGATCTATGAAAAACAGAAATAAAAAGTATAACAATGAATATTATGATGATGAAATAAGCCCGAAGTCTGAAAAAATCATGGGTATTATTACTATAGTGGCGGCGATAGCAATTATGATAATTGTTATTTTGATAATAGTAAAAATCAGCAAAATGACCGCCTCAGTAAACTCGGATAATGATACAAAAATCACGGCTCAGGATAATAGCGAAGAAGATGAAAACAACGACAGCATGAATGATAACGATAAAACTGATGATGACTCCGTTACGGAAAATGATAATAATGTAAATACAGATGAAGAAATCTTTGAAGTTCCAAGTGTTGTAGGGAAACAGCTTGATGAAGCCGTATCGATATTGGAAACAAAGGGTTTGATTGTATTAAGAACTCCCGACCGGTTATCATCAGCATTACCGATGACTGTAATTTCTCAGAATCCTATAGGGACCGAGGTAAAAGCCGGAGATACAATAGAGCTTAAGTATGTTCCTGCAAAAGAGAAAGTCACAATACCTGACGGACTTGTAGGAATGGGAGAAGAGGAAGTAAGTGCCACCTTAACGGCACTCGGATTGACCATTAAACCTGAATTCAAATACGATGAAACAATAGAGGCGGGAAAGGTAATCAGCGTGAATCCCGCAGGAGGTTCAGAGGTTGATAAGGGTACGGCGGTTGCTTTAACCGTAAGCAAGGGGGCTGAAGAATTAAAAGCTCCCAAGCTATTGGGATTGTCCAAGAAAGAGGCATTAATTCTTATAGAATCCGCCGGATTAAAATTAGGTAATGTTGATGAAAATGTAAGCGACAAATATAAAAAGGGTAAGGTTATGGCACAGGACATAAAGCCGGGTGCAATTTATAAAAAAGGAGATACCATAAATATCACTATGTCTTTGGGAATCCAGGACACAGCTGAGAATTTCCGCTGGGTTTGGTCAGGCAAAATTTCAGAACCCGACGACTATACCGGCAAAGAGGTGAAAATAGTATTGGAACAGACAGCAGGAGCTAATATCAAGACAAAGACATTGATAGAGGGATCGGTGTTTGACTTTAATTCCGATTTTACTGAAAATGCCTTAATACCGGGAGTTTCAGAGGGAAAAATCTATATCTATGAAAAAACCGCTTCCGGTGAATATACACTGTTGGCAGTTAGAAATATCACATTTAAGATGCTGGATCAATAATGTTGCAGGGCAGAATAATCAAAACGACATCCGAATTTTATTATGTTGACACAAAGAACGGTTTGTTTACCTGCAAAGCCAGAGGAATTTTTAAAAAAGACAGGATCAAGCCATTGGTCGGTGATTTTGTGGAAATAGATGAACTCAAAGATAAGGACGTAAACGGAAACATCATAAAAATTTTGCCGAGAAAGAATGAGCTTAAAAGACCTACGGTATCTAATGTGGACTTGGCTGTTCTTGTGGTTGCTTTTACAAATCCTGAGCCCAAATTCAGTATAATTGACAAAAATCTGATTAAGCTTAGTGACAGCGGAATTGACACAATACTTTGCTTTAATAAAAGCGATCTTGCATCCGATGCTAAAATCAGCGATGTTAAAGATATTTATAAGGATTCAGGTGTTGAGATGATTTTTACAAATACTGTAATTAACGGTAAACTTGAAGAGCTTAAGCTAAGGCTTAAGGGGAAAACGGTTCTATTTACCGGAGCATCAGGGGTGGGAAAATCGTCAATTATAAATGCCGTCACCGGAAAACATATGGAAACCGGAGAATTAAGCAAAAAAACTTCACGTGGAAAACAGACTACCAGACACTATGAAATGGTGTTATTTGATAAGGATACCTATTTGCTTGATTCTCCCGGATTTACTGCTATTAATTTTGATGTGGACTATTATTTTTTAAAAGAATATTATAATGATTTTTTAAAATTCGGATCTAAATGTAAGTATGGAAATAAATGTCTGCATTTATCCGAGCCTGATTGTGAAATAAAAAAAATGGTAGAAAAGTGTGAAATAAATGAGATAAGATATGAGTCTTATTTAGAAATATTAAACGAACTGAAAAATCAAAGGAAAGGTTAAAAAAATGAATATTTTATCACCATCAATATTATCGGCAGACTTTAAAAATCTATCTTCACAATTAAAAACATTGGAAAAACTGGGAGCGGCTTATTTACACATTGATGTAATGGACGGAATGTTCGTTCCCAGTATATCTTTCGGAATGCCTGTTATCAAGAGCATAAGAGAAGATTGTAATATGATTTTTGATGTCCATCTTATGATAGAAGAGCCGGACAGGTACATAGATGATTTTGTAAACGCAGGTGCCGACATAATAGTAGTTCACGCCGAGTCTGTAAAGCATTTGGACAGGACAATAAATAGGATTAAAGAAAAGGGAAAGCAGTGCGGTATTGCCATCTGTCCCGCCACACCTATAGACAGTATTATCCATTTACTTCCGTTTATTGATATGGTTTTGGTAATGAGTGTAAATCCGGGTTTTTCAGGACAGAAATTTATACCGTACACCCTTGATAAGATACGAAATTTACGCCAAATTAAAGATGAGAACGGTTTTACATATGATATAGAGGTCGATGGCGGAATAAATAATGATACGATAAATGATGTACTTGATGCCGGTGCCAATATAATTGTAATGGGAAGTGCAATTTTTGGCGAAAATTTTGAAGAGAATGCAAAAAAATATTTGGAAATCTTGAAATCGCATATTTATACAGATAATACTGTGAAATAAAAATTATTTTTTTAATATAAAAATTTTAACAAAAGGTGACAATCTTAATGGTTGTCACTTTATTTTGCGAAGCAAGGAGGCTCTCTTATGAGAGGAAGATTAATTTTTATCGTACTGCTTTCGGTTTCAGGAATTATTTTTTTAGCCGTCATATTAGGAATGTACATTTATATGAAGAGAACCGTATCCGGTGGAAAATCATTAATGGATGAAGCGGTAAATAAACAGACGGATACTGAAAAAATGGGAATCGTTGAATTTCTTAAGTATCTGTCTATCATACTTGCAGCACTATTATTAGGATTATGGATAATGAAAAATGGCGGTACCGGATTTTCCAATTTAGCAACAGCTATTCTTCTACCTCCGGTGATGGCACTTTTTAATGCACGCAAGCGTACCGGAAAAAGTATCTTCATATTTATGGCTGTTGCAATATCTTCACTTTATATGTTTATGGTATATATTATCATAGGAGTTCCGTTAAAGGCTCCAATTTTTACAATTAACAACACCAAGATTACGATGGCACACACAACGGTTGCAAATATAATAGATTGCGGATTTGATATATACGTAAAGCGGTGTGATTCTTCTGAAAGGGATTATGATCAAATTCTTTCCTCCGGTAATTTTGAGAAATATCCTGCTGATAGGAGTATTCTTGTTGAAAAAGGATTCAGGCGAAATAATGCTTCCATATACTATGCTCCTTATCTTATTGCAAAAGATGGTATTATAATCGGCAGTGTAGGGCTTTACGGTAATAAAGATAATGATACTGTATTGGAAGACTGTAAAATTATTCATTTTAAACTTGATGAAAATTGTATTGACGCAGCTAAAGCTAATTCAATCAGTTATCATCTTGATGATATTGATTTGCTTGTGCCTCTGAAACTGAAATTATTACAAAAAACATTCAACAAAAAACTGTGGTTATTTCCAACAAGTGACACTACTGATATAACCTGTATGCATTACGGAATAAAATGGGTAACCGGAAGCGATCATCTTTTCTGGAATGAATACTATTCCTACATTGATTTTGATGAAAACGATAATATGACCGGCTTTGAGCTGTCAACTGAGATTGCACGTGATTTTGACGAGTGATTTTATATGTTTTCCGATATATTAACTGTTAAAATTTGCAAAAAATGAAGATTTGATTTTATTGTGTGAATCTTTATATTTGACAATGTAAGTTAAATATGGTATTGCATTGTTCTTGATAATAGAGTATGATGAAACTGTATCAGTAAAGGCAATATATCGCAATTTTGTTGATGTTATTTTGAAAAACATCTAATATTTTGCAAAATTTTTTTGCAAAAAAAGAAAGGAGACCCTATGTTTAAAAAATTAGTAAAAGCGGTAATTATGTCTTTATGTATGACTTTATCAGTCGGAAATTTAACTGTATCGGCATCACCTAAAGCAGAAGAAATGAATCTTTCCAAATCAAAGATAGAGATTAAGGTAGGAGATAAGTTTCATATCAGATCAGAGGGAAATGCAAAGGTTGAGGTTAATTTATTTCCTGAAAATGCTTCAAAGAGTATTATGGTAACTGCAAAGAATCAGAAGATTATCAAAGTCAAAAAAATAAATGATTATGACTATTTGATTTCGGCATCGAAAAAAGGTCGTACGACATTAATAATTCAAAGTGCAGGCAATAAGAAGCTTAGTAAGACATTTGAAGTATTTATAAAAGGAAAAGATAAAGCAAAAGCCAAGCCTATGGTTCATTTAACCGCTGATAATTTTGAGAAAGAGGTAATAAATTATAAGGGTAAATTATTGATAGATTTCTCAGCAAAGTGGTGCTATTATTGCCGGTTGTTGGAGCCTATATTTGCCCGAATATAAATTCTGTCACGTGGATATCGACAAGGCTCCCGAGTTGGCTGAACTTTATGAAGTGGAGAGTGTTCCGGTATTAGTTCTGCATAAGGACGGCTTGCCGGTGAAAGCGACAGGTTATTCAAAGGGTATGACAGTTGATGATCTGGTATCGTGATTAAAAAAGTAAAGGAGATATATAATAAATGAAATTAGGTATTGTCGGATTGCCGAATGTCGGTAAGAGTACTCTTTTTAACTCTTTGACAAAATCAAAAATAGATGCTTCAAATTATCCTTTTTGTACAATAGATCCGAATGTGGGTATAGTGCCGGTTCCCGATGACAGATTAAAGCTTTTGGGAGATTTTTATAAATCCAAGAAAATAACTCCGGCAGTTATAGAATTTGTAGATATTGCAGGGCTTGTAAAGGGTGCATCAAAAGGAGAGGGGCTCGGCAATCAGTTTTTAGCCAATATTAGAGAAACCGATGCCGTTGTTCATGTGGTAAGATGCTTTGATGACGAAAATATTGTTCATGTGGACGGAAAAGTCGATCCATTAAGAGATATAGAAACTATACAGCTTGAGCTGATATTTTCCGATATAGAAATTTTGGACAGACGTATAGCAAAGGTGGCAAGGACGGCAAAGATGGATAAGACGGCAGCTGCTGAACACAATCTTTTATTAAGATTAAAGGAACATTTAGAAAGCGGAAAGCCCGCTATATTATTTGAACTTAACGATGAAGAGATTCCGCTAATCGGCGAATTGGGGTTGATTACTAAAAAACCGGTAATTTATGCGGCTAATGTGTCTGAAGATGATCTTGCAGATGAGGGCGCAGCCAATAAATATGTACAGAGTGTAGTTGAATATGCAAAAAATAACAATTCGGAAAGCTTTGTAATTTGTGCCTCTCTTGAAGCGGAACTGTCTGAATTATCTGAGGAAGAAGCGGAAGAATATCTCAATTCTTTGGGTCTTGAATCAAGCGGACTTGATAAATTGATTTCTGCCGGCTATAGGATTTTGGGCTTGATAAGTTACTTAACGGCGGGAGAAACCGAAACAAGAGCTTGGACTATAGTTAAAGGAACTAAGGCTCCACAGGCGGCGGGTAAAATACATACGGACTTTGAAAAGGGATTTATAAAGGCGGAAGTAGTTAATTACAAGGATTTACTTGACGCAGGCTCGTATACGGCGGCAAAAGAAAAGGCAAAGGTTCGTATAGAGGGCAAAGATTATGTCGTTCAGGATGACGATGTAATTTTGTTCAGATTTAATGTTTAATCATTTACTTAGGCTGATACTTGTGATAAAATATGCTTTGTAGTGCATAATTATGGATTCGGAGGTTTACTATGGATGCAAAAATGAAAGATTCGGAAGTTAGATTTAATACTGATGACGGTTTTGGAACCGCCATAATCAGCGAAAGTGCTATAAAAAAAATAGCTGCGATAGCCCTAAATGATATACAGGGAGTAAGTTTATTAAATGAAAATAAAAATATTGCAAAGATTCAGGAGCTTATTTCAAAAAATCACCAGACTACAAAGGGCATCCATATAAAAATTGATGGAAATGATTTAAGAGTTTCTATTAATGTTATGGTGGAATACGGCGTTGAAATACCTGTTCTTATACAAACAGTTCAGGAAAAAATCAAGGCTTCTATAGAAAATATGACCGGATTAAATGTAATTTCTGTTAATGTTCGAGTTCCGGAGGTTAAGATAGAACAAGAATAATGAGGAAAATATGAACAGACGAAAATTAAGAGAATCAGTATTTAAGCTATTATTTAGCGAACCTTTTTTTGAAAAATCCGAATATTTAATAATGATTGACAGAATGTCTAATAACAGCGATTGTATTGCCGATGAAAAAGACAGGCTGTCAGTTAGAGAATCCGTACTTAAAATAATAGATAAGCTTGAAATAATTGATTCAAAAATATCAGATAATACCAGAAGCTGGAGCATTGACAGGATAAATAAAACACTGTTGGCTATTTTAAGAGTGGGTATTTATGAAATATTATTTGACGATGAGGTTCCTAATAAAGTTGCTATAAATGAAGCTGTAGAGCTCTCCAAATCCTATGCGGATGAAGACTCTTTCAGTTTTGTTAATGCTTTACTTGCAAAGGTGCTTAATGAATAGAATATTTACGGTATCTCAAATCAATTCATATATTAAAGGAATTTGTGACCACGATTTATTGCTTAAAAACATATCCATACAGGGAGAGGTTTCCAATTTTAGAAAACCTGATGAAAAACATTCTTTAAGTAAACATTATTATTTCACTTTAAAAGACAGCAAATCATCACTAAGCTGTGTTATGTTTGCCTCCAACACTCAAAATTTGAAGTTTGAATTGGAGGAGGGAATGGACATTGAGGTCAAGGGTTCCGTTTCCGTCTATGAAAGATCGGGTTATTGTCAGATAATAGTAACTCAGATTGACAGGGTGGGTATAGGCTATCTTGCTGAAAAACTTGAATTATTAAAAAAAGAGCTCAGTGACTTAGGTTGGTTTGATGAAGAACATAAAAAACCTATTCCGAGATATGCAACAAGGATAGGAATAGTCACCTCAAAAACGGGGGCTGCTATTGAGGATATGAGCAAGACAATAAAGGGCTTAAATCCATATGTGAATTTCTATCTTTGCCCCGCCAACGTTCAAGGAGAATTGGCTGCAAAAAGCATAGTAAGTGCTATCAGGATTCTTGATAAAATGAATCTTGATGTTATTATTGTAGGAAGAGGCGGGGGTTCTATTGAAGATCTGTGGGTTTTTAATGACAGAACAGTAGCCGAAGCTATTTTTAAATGCAGCACTCCTGTTATAACCGGAATAGGTCACAAAAGAGACGTAACCTTATCGGACTATGTTTCGGATTTCAGTGAAATAACTCCTACGGCTGCTGCCAAAAAGGCTGTATTCAGTTATAATGACTTTATTCTTGATATGAATGATTATGCCTATAGACTTGAAGAATTACTTAACAACAGGCTTCAAAAATTATCCTATGATTTAAAACATTCTGCAAATGATTTGGACCGACTTATTTTCAGTGTGATTTATAAAAATTCAAATTGTTTAAAAGACTTGGAACAGAAGCTTATTGTTAACGGTCCTGCAATAAGACTTAATACCGACAAAAATACTATAGAGTTGCAGTCGCTTAAAATGAATGAATTACTTGAAAAAAGGATAGATGAAACTAAACGTTATTTGTATAATATTAATTTAAAATTAAATGAATTAATCAAAGACAAATTAGACAAAAATATTGTATTATTAAACCTGTTTGCTCCACGATTATCATCTTTAATCAATAATATCATTGTTGACAGGAAGCACAGTTTGGATATCAGCAATAACAGTCTGATACATTTATCCCCCTATGATAAGCTCAACAAGGGTTACAGCGTGGCAAGGAACAGCAAGGGTAAGGTTGTCAAGTCCATACATGATGTAAAGATAGATGAAACGGTAATTATTGAGCTTATTGACGGAAGCATTACAATGGAGGTAAAAAGGATTAATGAGAGAAAGTAAATCGAAAGGACTCAAGGACCTAAGCATAGAAAATGCCATAGATGAGATTAATGAATGTGCGGCATCCTTGGAAAATTTAGACATCTCATTGACTGAGGCGTTTGCTTCTTACGAAAAGGGCATGCAATTAATTAAGCTTTGCAAGTCTAAGATTGAAAAGATGGAAAAGGATATAGAGATTATCAAAAACGGAGAAAATGAATAAAAATGAGTTTTGATGATACCTTAAAAAATGCGGCAAATGAAGTAAACGAATATTTAAATCTTAAGCTTGATGAAATCGGAAATGGTACCGAGCTTGATGATGCGATGAGATATGCGGTTATGGGCTTTGGAAAAAGAATAAGACCTATATTGCTTAATAATACATATCTTATGCTTAGCAAAAATTTTAATAACGACTTAGACCCTTGTATTTTAAGGGATTTTATGATTGCAGTTGAATTTATACATTGCTATTCTTTGGTTCATGATGATCTTCCGTCTATGGATAATTCCGATATGAGAAGAGGTTTACCGACAGTTCATAAAAAATATAATGAATATATTGCGGTATTAACCGGAGATGCTCTGCTTAATTCCGCAATGGAAATAATTACTAAAACTATGCTTAACAACTTGGATCTTAGAATTGCAAATTCTGCCGATATTCTATTTTCCTGTGCAGGCAACACCGGAATGATAAAGGGGCAGGTTTTGGATATGAATGCAATTAATTCTAAGGACATAGAAGAATTGTCACAACTCACTTATTACAAAACTGTTAAGTTGATTGAAGCTTCTATGCTTATCGGTGCTGTTTTGGCAGGTGCTGATGAAAATAAAATCAGTACAATAAAATCTCTTGCACATTCCATCGGAATGTTATTTCAAATACAGGATGATATATTGGATTATGATGAAGACATTGAAAACAAAAGATTAAGTTACGCTACTTTTTATGGTTTAAAAGACGTTAATAAAATTAAACTAAAATATAAAAACAACGCATTTAAGCTGTTAGATGAGATAGATAAAAATAATTTTTTCTTTAAAGAGTTTACAGATTTTTTGTGTAACAGAAAGAGATAATCTATGATGATAGATAAAATAAAATATCCTAATGATATAAAAAGGATTAAGCCTAAGTATTTGCCCGCACTTGCAAAGGAAATCAGAGAATTTATTTTAGATAATGTAAATAAAAACGGCGGTCATTTAGCTTCAAATCTTGGAGATGTAGAGCTTATAATGGCACTGCATCTATCATTTGATTTGCCGAAAGATAAAATAATCTTTGATGTCGGACATCAGTCCTATACTCATAAAATTTTAACTGGAAGAGCCGAGGGGTTTAAAAATTTAAGACAAATTGACGGGGTTTCAGGTTTTCCAAGTGTAAGTGAGAGCGACTGTGATGCATTTGAAACAGGGCATGCCACCACCTCAATTTCTGCCGCCTATGGAATGGCTAAAGCTCGTGATATCTTGGGAGAGTCATTTAATGTGGCTGCCGTGATAGGAGATGGGGCTATGACAGGCGGTATGGCATATGAGGCTATAAATAATGCCGCCTCTCTTAACAGCAATATGATAATAGTATTAAATGACAACAATATGTCTATCGGCAAGAATATCGGCGGAATGTCAAAGGCTTTAACGGATATCAGATTGACCAAATCCTATATAAATGCAAAAAATGAAATAAAAAGGATATTTAATGATATACCTGTTATAGGAAAAACATTGGCTGATTCAATAAGTGCGGTTAAATCCTCAATAAAGCAACTTGTTTTAAAGGGTATGATTTTTGAAGATATGGGTATTACCTATGTAGGTCCTGTAGACGGACACAACATAAATTCAATGAAACAGATATTTGATGAAACCAAGTCTTTTAAAGGCTGTGTTCTTGTTCATGTAATCACTCAAAAAGGTAGAGGTTTTATTGATGCAATAAAAAATCCCGACAGATTTCATTCCGTATCTAAGGGATTTTTAACTAATAATAAGAATTTTGATATTCAAAAAAATGAGATTATCTACAATAAAAAAGAAACATATTCCGACATTTTTTCCAAGGTGTTATTGGAAGAGGCTGAAAACAATAAGAAGCTTGTGGCAATAACAGCTGCAATGACCGCAGGAACGGGGCTTACAAAATTTGCAAATAAGTTCAGTGACAGGTTTTTTGATGTCGGAATAGCGGAAGAGCATGCAATAACAATGGCTGCCGGTATGTCAAAGATCGGATTGCATCCTGTGGTTGCAATATATTCCACTTTTTTACAAAGGTCATATGACCAATTAATAAATGACCTTGGAGGAATGAATTTATCTGCTACTATTATACTTGACAGGGCGGGTATTGTTCCCAATGACGGGCGTACCCATCAGGGAATTTATGATTTAAGCTATCTATCTACCGTTCCGAACCTTATTTTATTAGCTCCTAAAAACAATATTGAGTTTGAAATGATGTTAAGAGAGGCATTTAATTCCGAAAAATTGATAGCAATAAGAGTGCCGAAGGGAGATACATACAAAGAATTAAATGCTGTAGAAAATATAGCTAACAAATCCGATATATTTTCAAGTGAACTGATATTTGAATCCAAATTAAATAACAAGAAATCAGTTTTACTTGTACCTGTAGGAAATATGATTGCTACCGCTTTTGAGGTCAAGGATATTTTGTCAAAAAATAATATAGATTGCAGCATTATAAATCCAAGAATCATAAATCCGATTGATACTGAATTTATTCATAAATATGCCGGCATTAATGATTTAACCGTATCCATGGAAGAAAATATTAAAGAGGGGGGCTTCGGACAAAGGCTTTTAGGAGAACTCAATAATTTAGGGTTTGATAAAAAATTTATAAATATAAGCATAGATAATATTCCTTATAAGACAGGATCTGTTAAGGCTATTAAAAATGAGATATTATTTACTGCGGAGGATATTTCACAGAAAATTTTTAATGCCTTGGAGAAACGATATGAAAGATAGACTTGATGTTATTTTAACTAAAAGAAATGCCGATCTCAGCAGAGAAAAGGCAAAGGCTCTAATAATGTCGGGAGCGGTATTTGTTGACAATCAAAGGGTTGATAAGGTCGGCACTTTAATTGATGAAAATTCGGATATTAAAATCAAAGAAAAGATTGAATTTGTGAGCCGTGGAGGTTATAAGTTAAAAAAAGCCGTTGAGAGCTTTAAAATAGACTTAAATGACAAGGAATGTCTGGACATAGGGGCAAGCACCGGCGGTTTTACAGATTGTATGCTCAAAAACAATGCTAAACATATAATAGCCATAGATGTAGGCTACGGACAATTTGATTATTCTCTTAGATGTGATAATAGAGTTACCTGTATGGAGAGAACCAATATCAGAAATGTTACCGAAAATGATTTAGAATATATGGCGGATTTTGCCGCTATGGACGTATCTTTCATTTCTATTTCAAAGGTGTTACCTGTGGTAAAAAATCTTATGAAACCTGATTTTGAAATAGTCTGTTTAATAAAACCGCAGTTTGAGGCGGGCAAGGGCAAGGTTGGAAAAAACGGTGTTGTCAGAGATAAAAATGTTCATATTGAGGTAATAAACAACACATTGCAAATGGCGTATGAAAACGGTTTTTATATAAACGGACTTGATTTTTCTCCTATAAGGGGACCTAAGGGAAATATAGAGTTTTTGTTATATCTGTCGTCCGAGTCTTTAAGCCGAGGTTTCACCTTTAATGATTCTGATGTCAAAAACATTGTAGAAACAGCTTTGGAGAAAGCAAAATGAAAAACTTTTTTGTGATACATAACAGTCAAAAAGCACATACTGAAGAAACTGTGGAAAAATTGAAAAATATGCTTAATGATAGGGGCTGCAGGGTAACATTAAATTCCGGCAGATTTTCTCCCAAGCCTTATCTTTATACTGATCCTGATAATATACCCGGATATACGGAATGTATTATAACGATTGGAGGAGACGGAACATTAATAGGAGCGGCAAGAGATTTAATTTCATTGGATCTTCCTATCATCGGAATAAACACCGGTAACTTGGGCTATTTGGCGGAGATAAACAAAAATGAACTTGAAGATGCCGTTTATAAGCTTATAAATGATGATTTTCATATAGAAAAAAGAATGAGATTATCTATCTCTTCAAATAAAAAAGGCTTAGATATAAGAGATTCCGCATTAAATGATATTGTTATATTAAAAAACAGCCATTACGGTATTTTAATAATTGATATTTATGTAGACGGTCAACACTTAAATACATTAAAGGCTGACGGAATAATTTTTTCTACGCCCACCGGCTCTACCGGATACAGTTTATCTGCCGGAGGACCTATTGTTGAGCCCAACTCGGATATGATAGTGATTACTCCTATAAATCCTCATACACTTAATGCCAGAAGTGTTATACTATCAGGCTCTTCAATTATTGATATAAAAATAAACAAAGCCACATTGGACAGAAACATTACCGGCAATGTTATATGTGACGGTATCAGAACTATGACAATGAATGATGAGAGCTTTATACGTATTAAGCGTTCCGAATTGATTACCAGTATAGCTAAAATAAACAGTATGAGCTTTATTAAGATTTTAAGAAATAAAATGAAAGATGAGTGAAATATGAAAACGAGGCGAGACAGAATTATCGAATTGATAAACGAATATGAGATTGATACTCAGCTTGAGCTGACTCAAAGGCTTATTGAGGAGGGCTATGAAACCACACAATCCACTATTTCAAGAGATATAAGAAAACTGCAATTAACAAAAACCATTGATAATAACGGTCATTCAAAATATGTTTTGCCAAAAAATGTATCAGAGCTTAATAACGATGAAAAAATGCGTGATAAGTATATTAATGTATTAAATGACGGCATTTTGGATATGGTAAAAGCATCGAATCTATTGGTAATCAATACTCATATAGGTATGGCTATGGCCGTGGCCACCGCTATTGATGCCTTGAAGATAGATGAGATAATCGGCTGTATTGCAGGAGACGACACTGTTTTTTGTGCTGTTTCCGACGATGTTCAGGTAAACACCGTTATAGATTTGATTTATGAAATAATCAAGGAAAATAAATGAGGTAGTTATATGCTTAGGCGTTTGTATATTAAAAATTTGGCATTAATAGAAGAGTGTGAGCTGACACTTAATAAAGGGCTTAATATTATCACCGGTGAGACCGGTGCGGGAAAATCTCTGGTGCTTGGTTCTTTGTCACTGCTTTTAGGTAATAAGGCGGATAAATCCGTTATAAGAAACGGTTCAGGTGATGCCTATATAGAGGCTGTCTTTGACATTACCGACAGTCAGATTGAAGAGATTAACAGCAAGGATATCCTTGATTTAAGTGAAAACGAGCTTATCATTTCAAGAAAGATAACGAAAGACAGAAATATTTGCAGAATAAACGGTGAAACCGTTACAAATAAAATATTATCATCTGTGGGTTCTATAATAATAGATGTATGCGGACAGAGGGACAATTTAATTTTATTAAACAAAGAAAGTCACTTAAAATTGCTGGATTCTTATGCTTATGAAGAGATTAAAAACGATTTATATGAAGTAAATAAGACTTATGCAAGATATAAAGAGCTTTATCTGAAACTGTCGGATTTCAAAATGGACGATGCCGAAAGGGCTAAAAAACTCGACTATTTGAAATTTGTGTTTAATGAAATTGAAAGTGCCGATTTAACCGATGGAGAAGACGAAGAGTTGGAAAGCAAATTTAAGAAGATGGATAATTCTCTTAAAATAAGCGAAAATCTGTCTTTTATTCATCAAAAACTATCGGAACAGGACTTTTCAGAATTAATCAGAGCTGTTAGAAATATTAAAGATTTTGATACGGAATTGGAAGCAATACATTCTCAAGCTGTTGATATTGAAGCCTTATTGTCCGATTTTAATATGAGTATATCCTCATACATTGATGAAATGGATTTTTCCGATGAAGAATTTAATACAATAAGTGAAAGACTTAATCTGATAAATTCATTAAAGACGAAATATGGTAAAACTGTTAAAGAGATTCTTGATTTTCAAAAAGAGGTGGAAGAGCAGATTTCCGAGCTGAACAATTATCAAATTCTACTTGATAAGGTAAATGCGGATATTTCAAAAGAGGAAAAGATATTAAATGAAAAGTGTAATGCTTTAAGTGATAAGAGAAAAATATTTTCTGAAAAATTTTGTGAAGAAATACAGAAAATTTTGCTGACATTAGAGTTTAATTATGTTAATATTAAGGCAGAGTTTTCTAAAATCGAAGGATACAGTGAAACGGGCTTTGATAAAATGGGATTTTTAATAAGCTTAAATAAGGGAGAAGTCGCAAAACCCTTAGAAGAGGTTGTATCAGGAGGCGAATTATCGAGAATAATGCTTGCCATAAAATCTTTACTTGCGGATAAGAGTGATGATAAGATACTCATATTTGATGAAATAGATACCGGAATAGGCGGAAAAACAGCTCTGTCAATTGCAAAGCTGCTCGGCTCTCTTTCGGGCAACAGGCAGATTATTTGTATAACACATTTAGCAAGTATTGCGGCATCGGCAACATTCAATTACAGAATTTATAAAAAAGAAACAGATGATAACAGAACCAACACCTTTATTGAACAGTTGACAGGCGAAGATGAAATAATAAAGGAGCTTGCCCGTATGATTAGTGGAGATGAGAGTGAGGCTTCACTTAATAATGCGATAGAACTTAGAAAAAATTTGAAAGTCAAGTAAAATTTTATAGGCTACTTGTCAATCAAAATTATAAAAAATAATTTAAGAGGAGAAAAGCTATGAAACCAAGTATTACATTGTCTAATGATGATATTTCTTTGATTTGTCTTGAATTATCATCAATGATGACTGCCGGAATGCCTTTATCCTATGGCTTATCAGCTATGAGTGAGGATAAATATTCTAAAAAAGCCGCCGATTTATTTAAAGGAATGGCGGAACATATCGAAAAAGGTGCATCTTTTGCGGAAGTTTTAAAAGAGACTAAATGTTTTCCGAGCCATATGATAAAAACCATAGCCTTCGGAGAAAAGACAGGAAATCTTGAGGGCGCATTATTTCAGTTACACGAGCATTATGAAAATGAACAAAATATGAGAGATAATATCAAAAATGCTTTGTTTTATCCTGCAATAATGGTGGTTTTAATGCTGGCGGTTATGTTTATAATTATTACAAAAGTTATACCGGTATTTTCCGATGTTTTGGCTCAAATAGGTACATCAGTATCACCGAGCTTCCATTTATTGTTGCAAATAAGTAAATTTATGGATAAGTTTGCCGCCGCTTTCATCGTTATTTTTGCGATTATCGTTTTAATGACATTGATAGTGCTGAAAGTTCCAAGTATGGAAAATATGAGAAATTCTTTATATTTAGGTTTAATTAACAAAACAAAAATGGGATACAGTGTTAATGTTTCCAGGTTTACCTCCGCTATTTCCACCTGTATTGCAAGCGGTATGAATATGGACGAAGCTCTTGATTTGGCTACTGATTTATCCACACACAAGAAAATGATAAATCAGATAAATAAATGTAAGAATTTATTGCAGAACACCGATAAAGGCTTTGAGGCCGCCATTACCGAAGCGGGTATTATTTCAGGCCACTACGCAAGAATGATAGCAATAGGTTTTCAGACAGGTACATCTGAAAAAATGTTGGACACAATATCTAAAAGATATGCAGAGAAAGCGGAAGACAGTATAAGCGGTTTTGTAAATACTCTTGAGCCTACACTTATTATAGTTTTATCCTTAATGGTCGGAGTTATTTTATTAGTAAGTATTGTTCCTATTTTGGGAATTTTGTCATCTATTTAAGAGGTCTAATATGATTAGAAAGCAAGAAAAAAAGTTAAATATCGGTTTGATTATCGGATTAACAGTTACATTACTTGTAATTATTTTAATTATTTCAGGAATCAATCAGGCAAAAATCAGCATTAATTCAAACGCAAAGGAAAGACTGGAGCAGGCTATTAAAAATATTGCAATACAAGCCTATTCAATCGAGGGGGAATATCCTCATACCATTGCCGAGATGGAAGAAAAATACGGTCTTCGTTATAACAAAGAAAGATTTTTTGTTGATTATGATATAATTGCTTCAAATATTTTACCCGATATTTTTATAGTTGATAAAGAAGGGATGGTGCCTACAGATGATATTTCGTAAAAATAATAATCAGATAGATACCGTCGCAGTTCTTATGTTGTATTTGATGTTCTCTATTTTAGTCATTTTTACTTTTATGGCAGGAATTAAGGCATATAACAGTATCAGAAATAAAAATAACGATAACTATTCTTTGAGAACATCTCTTCAATATGTATCAAATAAAATAAAGGCTTATCAGAAAAAGGGTGCTATAGAAGTGAGTGAGCTTAACGGCAAAACAGCACTTAAAATTATAGAAAATCTTGACGGAAAAGAATTTGATACCTATATTTATGAAAATGAGGGAATGCTTTGCGAGCTGTTTATAGAGGCGGATACAAAAATTGACTTATCTTGGGGTACTAAAATTAATAATATTCAAACGTTTGAGATTGAAAAATTATCTGATAAATTAATAGAAATTAGAACTAATGATACTGTTCCGTTGATTATTGCAATATCATAAAGAGGTAGCTATGAAAACAAAAAACAAATCAAATTTATTGCTGATAGAACTGATACTTGCAGTGTTATTCTTTTCAATTGCGGCATCTATTTGTGTAAAAGTAATGTTTTCTTCCTATGAAATTAGTATGGAAAACTCAATTTTAACAAAAGCCACAATTACAGGAGACAGCTTGGTTACAATATTTAAAGAAAAGGATATAAATTCTGTTGGTGATATTATAAAAGATCTTTATCCGAGCTCCAATGTTTCAAATGGTAAATTTACCATTCATCTTGATAATGATTTTAAAGATGTAGAGGCTAAAAATGCAAAATATAATATCGAAATTAGTGCAGAAGATAAAGAATATATCAGGAATATTATTATTCGTGTATTAGATATTAGAAAAAATAGAATAGATCCTAAGACTATATATTCATTGAGTACAAGCAATTTTATTGAGGGAGGCTTTTGACAATGAGAAAAGATAAAATGAAAAACAATAAAGTCTTGCTTCCTGTCGGTTCATCTTCATTGATAATGGTCTTTATTGTTCTATGCTTGGCAATATTTTCCGCTATCACATTTTTAACGGCAGCTAATGAAAAAAAACTCACAAATCAGAGTGCGGAATTTTTAAAAAAATATTATCTGGCAAATGAACAGGCATCTATTATTTTAAACAATATACAAAAGACATTGGATAATATCTATGCGGACGGTAATTTCGATAATCTCAGTAATGAAGATTTAAATATGATTGTGAGTGCTGTGGATTCTTATCAGTTAAGTATTGTAGATAATAATCAAATTGAATTTGATGTGCCTGTCACCGATTCTTTAATAATAAAGGCAAAAGCCGGTATTAATAATGATAAAAAACTTGAAATTATATCATATTCGCTATTTAACAAGAATTCTATGAATGTTATTGAGGATGAATTTTTAAATCTATTTGAAGGAGATGAAGGTATTGAAGGATTTGCTGACAATTTTAAAGACGGCGATTGATGATAATGCTACAGATATAATGATTGTAGCCGGTATTCCCGCATCCTATAAGAAAAAGGGAATAATAGTCAGAATTGATGAAGAAATTTTGATGCCTAACGACACCAAAAGCTTAATTGATGAATTATATGTTTTAGCAAAAAGAAAAGATTTAATTGACAGATTTTTAGACTTGGGGGATGATGATTTTTCATTTGCTCTTCCGGGGCTTTCAAGGTTTCGTGTAAATACCTATCTGCAAAGAGGATCAGAATCCGCAGTAATCAGAGCTATAAAATTCGGTATACCCGATGCTGCCGAGATGGCTATTCCGAATGAAGTAATTAAGCTTGCGGATTTGAATAACGGAATGGTTCTGATTACGGGACCGGCTGCTAACGGAAAGAGTACCACTCTTGCATGTATTATTGACAGAATAAATAAGACAAGACAGGCTCATATAATAACGCTTGAGGACCCGATAGAATATATTCATAAACACGATAAGAGCATAGTGAGTCAAAGAGAAATACCGCTTGATACAAAAAGCTATAATACGGCATTAAGAGCCGCTCTTCGACAGTCTCCCGATGTAATACTGTTAGGAGAGATGCGTGACTATGACAGTATGAGGACAGCCATTATGGCATCTGAAACAGGACATTATCTGTTATCTACACTGCATACGGTCAGTGCCTCAAATACTATAAGTCGTATTATAGACGCTTTCCCGGTGGAACAACAGGATCAGATTAAAATACAGCTTTCTATGGTTCTAAGAGCCGTTGTTTGTCAACAGTTGATTAGAGGCTTGGACGGCGTTGTTTATCCGGTTTTTGAGATAATGAAGATGAACAGTGCAATAAGAAACCTTATTAGAGAGTCAAAGCTGCATCAATTAGATATGGTTATTTCAACCTCCGCCAATGAGGGAATGATTTTGATGGATAACAGCATTTTTAATCTTTATCTGCAGAAAAAAATAGATGAAGAAACAGCTATACAATATGCTAATAATAAAGAAATGTTAATCAAAAAAATCAGACCGGGAATTAAAATGTAAGAAGATCAATAAATAGGAGAGGCGCTTAAACAGCACCTCTCCCTTTTAATTATAGTTTTAATATACGGATTTTTGAATATATGTATGTTTCTTCGGATCTACACTTCCTCCTGATGCAAATGTGGGATCCATTAAAGTAAATGCTTTTTCTCTAAAATGGATTATATTATTTATCCAACCCGAATCTTTTAAATAAACACTGATCCATGCGTGATACTCATTTGTTTCTCCAACATACCCGAATACCATTTTTGTAGGTATTCCCTGACTCCTAAGCATTGCAGCGGTAGTAGAGGCATAATCATAACAAATACCCTTTTTTATCTTATAAATATGATTTAAGTCCGGTACATACCCCGGTTTAACGGATTTAGCCTTTGCATAATCATATTTATAATAACCTATCACCCAATTATAAATTCCTGCAACCTTATCAAGCTCTTTTTGTTTTGAGCCTACTAATGACTTTGCTTTTTTCACAACCGCGGTATTGGAGTTAAAGTTTACCCTCTGATGCGAATATAAGAAAGGTCTTAACTGATCCTCCAAGCTGACATTTATTGTAGCGCTCAATGCCATTGAATATCTGTTTCCGGATACGTTTTCCATTACTCTTATTGTATAACTTCCATTACCGTCAGTTAAAGGAAAGGCTGTAAGGTCTCCTGATATATCATAGTTATAGGTTTCTTTTCCTATCACCTGTACCTTGACCTTGGAATTTGAGCCGTTATACTGAACCATTATATACCCCTGATTGCAGTTGGAATAATCAATAGTCGCCTTATCGTTTTGCTCCACATCGGTTCCGGGAGCATCCGGAATATAGATTTGTGCGGATACGTCTAAGCTATAAAGCATTATAATTATAAATAAAAGTAACGGTAGAAATATTGTAAATTTTAAAATACCTTTATTAAATTTCATATTTCAATCCTCTTTTCTGATACATATTAACATATAATTGCAAACAAATATATGTTAGCATATTTGAATAAAAAAAGCTACAATCAAATCGTAAAAAATTTATGTTTATTGGGAATTTTATTTGTAAAGTTCATTAAATTTTTTTAATTTTTATGAATTTACAGTCTTCTCTGCCTTAAAATCTCATAAGCTAAAATTCCTGTGGCGACGGAAACATTTAGGGAATCTATCTCTCCGCTCATCGGAATACTTGCTATAAAGTCACATTCTTCTTTTGCAAGACGGCTCACCCCTTTTCCCTCATTTCCTACAACCAAAGCTATTTTACCTTTTAAATCAAGATCATACATTACCGTTCCGTCCATATCCGCACAGACACACCAAAATCCGTTGTCTTTGAGTTCCTTTATGGCATTGGTTATGTTGGTATGTTTAACAATAGGAGTGTGACTCACGGCTCCGGCACTTGCCTTGACAGCCGCGGGAGATAGGAGAGCGGCGTGTCTGCTGTGTATAATCACTCCTGCGGCATCTGCTATGTTGGAGGTACGAATAATAGCTCCAAGATTCATAGGGTCTTCCACATCATCTACCACAACAACCAATCCGTCTTTTTCCAGTTTAGAACTGTTAAAAATATCTTCCATAGTTGAATAGCTGTAAGCTGCACAGACCGCCAAAACTCCTTGATGCTTGGTTCCGGATGCCACTTTATTTAATCTGTCTTTATCCACAAAGTTAATAATTACGTTATTTTTCTTTGCCTCCCTGATAATGGTATTTATAGGACCGTCATGGCAGTCCTTTTGTATAAAAAGCTTATCTACGGGAGTTTTACTGTCTTTTGCACGAAGAGCCTCCAAGACCGCATTTCTTCCTTCAATGTAATTTTCTTTATAATTATCTTTTTGAAGCATATCCTTGGCTTTATTTTCCATATTATAATAATTTCCTTTGATTATCTTTTTTATTATCAATAATTTCCACGTATTTATGCAATAATTTGATAATTCTATCATTTTTATTATTAAGATAAAGGTAGCCTAAAACCG
>CAUUGW010000004.1:0-21769 GCA_963544785.1 uncultured Lachnospiraceae bacterium
GCTACGACTTTTCTAATATGAAAAATCTGAAAACCCTTAAATTATCCTACTTTTTAGGATTTGATTTTAATAAAACCAAATTTTCAAAATCCTTGGAAAATTTAGAAATAACCAATTCGGAAATTCAAAATGTTGATTGGTGCCTTGCCGTAAAAAACCTCATAAAACTGGTACTTGACAACAATTCAATCAGTAATGTTCATCTGTTGTCGTATATGCCCCGTCTTAAGCACCTGTCGCTACAAAATAACGATATAACTGATGCCATGGAACTGACCAATATTGACAGCCTTAATTACCTGAATCTGCTTGGAAATCCTGTCAAAAACGAAGACAAGCTGAAACAGCTTTCCAATATCGATACCCTGATTGTAAATACCGAAGACTTGGAGCTTAAAGAACTTGAAGATCTCGCAAACAGTCTTAATGAAAAATCTGATGAATTTATGTTTAACTATAACAGGTTCGCAAAAAATCGTTCCGCCTTTATTCAAATACAGGATTTAAAGGAAAAAGAAACAGATTTTGAATTAAGAAGACAGGTAAACCGTCAAAGAACTTTTGAATATTATTTTGAAAAAATAGACCCGTTTATATACTCCTATAATCATTATACAAGCAACTATAAAAGTCTTTTCATAAAATTCGCCTTAGAATCAGGATATAATCTGATAGTAAAAGACACTATGAAAGACAAAATTGAAAAAGAAAAAATTTTTGAGGAAAAAGGAGTTGCAAGCACTTTCACGTCAAAAGCCGGAGTTTTGCTTTTAGCAAGTAATACAGCTCTTTATAAAATAAGCTTGGAGAAAAAACAGGGTTGCGGAAAACTGCATTTTAACAATACTCAAATAAATGACAGACTGCAAACTGTTCTAATCAGATCCGCAATTCTCACAGTATGCAAAACAGGAATAAAATCAGAGGTGCTTAATAATGACTATACTATAGAGATTTCCAATATTTACGGCAACAAAATAGACAGCAGCGTATCGCTCGGTGTAACTGTTGCGATCTATTCTCTTATCAAAAATATAAAAATACCTAATGATACGGTTATTTATTCACATCTAAATACAAGAGGCGGTTTAAAAAATATAGAAATCAAAAAACATATATTAAATCTTTTAGATAAGATAGGCATATCAGATGTAATAATAGGTAAAAGCACACAAAAGGCTCTAAGCCTTATCACAGATTCTATGGATCTTAGCTTAAAGCTGCACATATGTAATAAAATCGAGGATATTATTAAATATATCTCAATTCAATAATATGCCGTTATGGCATATACAATAAAATTTGCCTGTAGGAGAATTTACTCTCCTACAGACAAATTCAGCTTACAATTTATTCTTAAATTTTATTTTCTTTTGATTCCTGCAATCGACATTCTCACACAACAACAGTTTACCCTTTTGCAACATTAATGAACCGCATTTTTCACATTTATTATTAGTAGGCATTTGCCAAGAGGTATAATCACACTCGGGATAAGAAATACAGCCGTAAAAGGGTCTGCCTTTCTTTGTTTTTCTGATTACTATATCTTTTCCGCATTTAGGACAGGCAACGCCTATTCTTTCAAAATAAGGTTTGGCATTTCTACATTCAGGAAATCCGGGACAAGCCAAAAATTTTCCATGAGGTCCGTATTTTATTACCATCTGTCTTCCGCATTTTTCACAGAACTCATCGCTCAACTCTTCTTCTACTTTAATATTTTCTATCTCATCTTTTGCTTTATCTACGCTGTTTTTAAGTTTTGGATAAAATTTTCTTAATATGTCTTTCCATTCCGCTCTTTCATCTTCTATCTTATCGAGTTCCTCTTCAAGCTTTGCGGTAAACTTTATATTCACTATGTCGGAAAAGGATTTCTCCATTATTCCGTTTACCACCTCTCCTAATTGAGAAACATAAAGGCATTTATTCTCTTTCACGATGTAACGCCTGTTTATAAGAGTATAAATCGTAGGCGCATAGGTACTCGGTCTGCCGATACCCTGTTCCTCCAATTCCTTAACAAGGCTTGCTTCGGTATAATGTGCGGGTGGCTGGGTAAAATGTTTGCTTTCCTCCAGTTTTTCAAGAGTGAGTGCAGTATCGGTTGAAATTCCGCTTAATAATGTGTTAAGCCTATTTTCTTCTTTTTCTTCATCTCTATAGACCGCTAAAAATCCTTCAAATTTCAGCTTTGACGCACCTAATTTAAAAATATACTCATCATCAGCCGATATATTGATTGAAATATTATCATAAACGGCACCGGTCATCATAGAAGCCACAAACCTTGTCCAAATCAGATTATAAAGTCTAAATTGATCCCTTGATAAACTGTCTTTTACAACGACCGGATTAAGCTCCACATTAGCAGGTCTTATAGCCTCGTGAGCATCCTGTACCTTGGCAGATGATTTTTTTGAATTGACATACTTTGAAACATATTTTGACGAATAATTTTCGGAAATATATTTTTTAGCATCAGCCACAGCCTCATCTGATACCCTCGTCGAGTCCGTTCTTAAATAGGTAATAAGACCGATAGTTCCATAGCCTTTTACATCTACTCCCTCATACAGCTGTTGAGCAAGACTCATAGTCTTTGATGTCGAAAAATTAAGTCTTTTAGAGGCTTCCTGTTGCAAGGTGCTCGTAGTAAACGGCAAAGGCGACTTTTTAATTCTCTCCGATTTTTTGATATCATCCACTTTATAATTCGCCTTTTTCAATTTTTTAAGCAAATCAAGTGTTTCTTTCTCGGAATTTAATTCAATAGCACCTTTTCTATTTCCGTAAAATTTTGCCGTTAAAGATTTCTTCTCATTCTCTACATTCAATATAGCTTCAATATTCCAGTATTCTTTGGGAATAAAGGCATTTATCAAAGCCTCTCTGTCGCAAATTATTTTTAATGCGGCAGACTGAACTCTACCGGCACTAAGCCCTCTTTTTACCTTACTCCACAACAGAGGGCTAATGCTGTATCCGACCAGTCTGTCAAGTATTCTTCGGGTCTGCTGTGAATCCACCAATGCCTTGTCAATCTTCCTTGAATTATCAATAGAGTTTTTAACCGCATTTTTGGTTATTTCATTGAAAGTAATTCTTTTATAATCATCATCATTCAAATTAAGTGCATTTAATAAATGCCATGAGATAGCCTCACCCTCTCTGTCAGGGTCGGTTGCAAGATAGACAATATCGGCTTTTTTAGCAGATTTTTTTAAGTTTGAAATAAGATTTCCTTTACCTCTTATGGTAATGTACTTAGGCTCAAAATCATTATCTATATCTATTCCTAAAGTGCTTTTAGGTAAATCTCTCACGTGCCCCTGACAAGCCATTACATCGTAATTGCTGCTCAAAAATTTCTTTATTGTTTTTACTTTTGCCGGTGACTCAACAATTATCAGCTTTTTTGACATATTTCCCCTCAACATTAACTACAACGAAATCTTAAGTTAAAACAATGCTCTGCAGTCTATTTCCTTATAAAGCTTCCGCAACTTACCTGAGTGATTAAGCCTCTCAGTTCCAATTTGGCACAGATACTGTTTACCTTATATGCCGGCAATTTGGTTGCGATAACCAATTCATCTGTAGAAACATCATCAAAATATATCATACTATACACTAAATTGTCTTCTGTTTCAAGCCCCTTAATATCTTTTTTTGTTTCTGAACAATTTTTATTTTTATAAATATGGAAATTATTTAACGATAAAGCGGTCAAAATATCATCAGCACCTGTTGCAACCTGTGCTCCCTGTGATATGAGTCTGTTGCAGCTGTAGCTTAAAACATCATTGATTCTTCCGGGTACGGCAAAAATCTCCTTACCCTGGCTCAAAGCCCAATCTACGGTAATTAAACTTCCGCTTCTTTGCTTTGCCTCAACTACAAGCACAATGTCGGAAAGTCCGCTTATAATCCTGTTCCTTAAAGGGAAATGCCAAGCATTTCCCTTTTCCCCCATAGGATATTCCGAAATCACACAGCCATTCTCTTTCAGATCATTGTACAATTTTAATGATGAAACAGGGTAACAGACATCTATCCCCGTTCCCAATATGGCAGCACTGTACCCTCCCGCCTTAAGTGCCGCTATCTGAGAAATAGAGTCTATTCCGTATGCCATTCCGGAGATTATCTGTACTCCGTTTAACGCCAAATCAGAAGCTATTTTTACGGCACAATCCCGTCCGTAAGAACTACAGGCTCTTGCTCCTATTATAGCCACACTCGGCTTGTTGTCATCAGGAAGATTACCTATATAAAATATACCGAACGGAGCATTCTCTATGCAGCTCAGCTTATGCGGATAGCTGTCATCATATATAGTAATAAAATTAATATCGGAATTTTTTAATCTTTCATAGCTGTCTTTAACATTATAATTGCTCCTTGTCCTAAAAAACAGATCTATTTCGTTTTTTGTTAATATATTAGTTTTTTCTAATTGATTTTGAGCGGTAAAATAGAGGTTTTCAGCATTTTCATAAAATTTTATTAATTGTTTTATTTTATTGCCTGATATTCTGTTTAAATGCATTAAAAAGTATTCATAGGCTCTTGATTCATTCAAAACATCACCTCCAATATTTAAAATCAAGTATTCTATAAAATAAAGCCTCTGAAATATGATCTTCTTCTATCAGAATACTGTCATCTGCATCAGCTATTGTTCTTGCGACCTTTATTATTTTATGATAACCTCTTGCCGTGAGCTGATATTTATCAAATGCCGCATTTATTATCTGTCTTGCATTATTTGTCATCTTGCAAAATTTTTCAAAATCGTTCGGAAAAATCTGTGAATTAAATTCATAATCCGTGTTCTTAAATCTTTCTTTTTGAATCTTATGCACCTTGGCTACCCTCTTTGATATGTCTGCGGAACTTTCTTCTAATATATCTTTTTTATTTAAATCATCTATTCCTATCTTTTTTGCCTCCACACAAATATCTATTCTGTCAAGCATAGGTCCGCTAATTTTATTTAAATATTTATTCACATCATTTTCATTGCAATTACATCTGTTCCTATCGGGAAAATATCCGCAAGGGCAAGGATTCATTGCAGCAATCAGTTGAAAATTTGCCGGATAGGTGTATTTTCCAAGTGCCCTTGAAATAGATATTTTCTTATCCTCCATAGGCTGCCTTAATATTTCTAATGTTCTTGACTGAAATTCCGGAAATTCATCTAAAAATAAAACTCCATTATGTGACAAACTTACCTCCCCCGGTATCGGGAATCTGCCGCCTCCTGCCATTGCCTGAGCCGAAACTGTATGATGTGGAGCCCTGAACGGTCTTTTTAAAATTAACGGTCTGTCTTCTTCTATCATTCCGCAAACACTGTAAATCTTTGATATTTCTATGCTTTCTTTAATAGATAAAGCAGGCAGAATACTCGGTATTCTTTTTGATATCATTGATTTTCCACTGCCCGGGGACCCTATCATCAAAAGATTATGTCCGCCCGATGCAGCTATCTCAACCGCTCTTTTAACTGTATTTTGCCCGGATACATCTCTGAAATCTTCAAAGTCATTTGGTCCTATGTTTTCAATGTATTCATTTATATCAAACATTGTCGGATTTATACTTTTTTTATCATTTATAAAATCTACCGCATCTCTTAAATCATCTACACCTATTATATCAAGTTTCCCTGTAACAGCCGCTTCTTTTGCATTTATCTTCGGCAAAATTATTCTCTTAAACCCCTCACTGTATGCCATATCGGCTATTGAAAGAACTCCATTTAATTTTCTTAATTTCCCGTTTAGACCAAGCTCTCCTATTATTAGGGTGTCATTAAGATCCTCTAATCTCAGCTCCTCCATACAACCAAGTATTGCTATTGCAATCGGCAGGTCAAAGTAATTTCCTCTTTTATGTAAATGTGCCGGAGCTAAATTTACAGTTATCTTTTTTATTGGAAATTCAAAGCCCATATTAATCATTGCGGTGATCACCCTGTCCTTTGCCTCCCTTACCTCCGAAGCAAGCCCTCCAATCATATTAAACATCGGCATCCCGTTTCTGATATCACATTCAAGTATTATCTTTACTCCATTTATTCCGCCAATCATAGCAGTATTTATTTTGCAGAACATATATAATTACCATTTAAAAATTTTATTAACCTTATCGACTATACCAAAATTTCGTGCATAGATCAGTAGTCTTTCCGGATTTTTAAATTGATATTTTTCATAAGAATTAACCAATAATAATGATGTAATAATGCTGAAATTATCACGAATTAAAATATCACAAATACTTCTTTCCACATCATAATAATATATCTTATCATTAAAATTCCCTGATACAATAACCCCGATTCTAAAATGCTCAGTCATACAATAATTTATATCAATCATATTGATATAATCAATGAGATACTTGGAATTTTCATCAATAATACTATTGCCACATAATGTTAAATGAATGATTTTACCCGAATTTATCGGAAAATCGTTTAAATATAGAGCTGTTTCATGAGAAAAAATTGAATTTTTATAAGAACTGTTGATTATAGACAGCCTATCAGAATCTATGTTTTTTCTTAAATTTAAAGTACGATTAAAAGCACTGTTAGACAAACGATACATAGCAAAACCTCCCTATTAAGACAGGAAGCCTAAAATAAATGAAATTCAATAAAATATAAAAACTAACTGATATTATTTTAACATATATTTTTTCAAAATCAATTTAATAAAGCATATATAACAATTTGTCACAAAAAGGATTAATCTGCACAATTATACAAAAAAAAGATTAGATTAATACTTAAATTTTAAGCTTTAACCTAATGCTTTTTATTAAATAAACCCATATTCATTCAATGCAAATTCAATTCCGTCATCTGTTAAATCCTTTGTACAATAATCAGCTAAATTTTTCAAAGAACTGCAGGCATTCCCCATCGCTATTCCGAGTCCTACAGTTTCAATCATTTCCAAATCATTGTTGCTGTCACCGAAAGCTACAGTATCCTCCATATCCATTTTGTAATAGTCCAAAACCTCTTTTATGCCTAAAGCCTTGGTTAAGCCCTTTTGCATCAAATCGCAATAAATTCCCATATCACTTAGAACTATTTGAAAATCATTCTCAGTCATTTTTACCATTTTATCCTTATCGGTGTCCTTACTGAAAAGGCAGCCAAGCTTATTTACAAAGGATTGATTTCTGACATAGGGTCTAAATTTATCCATATTCCAGATATCAGGATAAAGTATACAACGCTCCGTTATCATATCCTTATATTTTTCATCGTAATATAGCAATTCAGGTCCCTCATAAATAATGCAGGAATCAAAAGAATTAATAAAAATATCTCTTGCAAGCTCTAATTGAGCATCACTTAATAATAAATTTTTAATTATTTTACCGTTTATCTCAAGATATGAGCCACAACCGGCAACATAGCCGTCAAAACCTATGTCCCTGATTATATTATCCACATTGCCCATTGAGCGCCCCGTATTTATAAATGCCAAATGCCCGTTTTCTCTTAATTTCCTGATAGCGTTTACGGCACTTTGCGGGACTCCTATCCTTGTACGAAGTAATGTTTCATCTATATCAAAAAAAAATATTTTTTTCTTCATTTTCATATCCTCATTTTGTATTAATAACTAAATATCGCTCTTGCTGTAGCTCCACAAGGCAGTGCCAAATTTAAATCTTTTACAGATTTTACGGGAAGTCCTATCTCATCTGATTCAATTTTTACTTTATATTCTTTTAATGATAATCCGAGTATATAATTCATTACAGATGCCGACAGCCCTGTAGTATAAGAATTTATTATGAAAAACAAAGGCTTTTCACTTAAAATTTTTGTACACTCAGTTACAAGAGAGTGAACGCAATCCTCTATCTTCCATAATTCTTTATTAGGTCCCCTGCCATAAGATGGCGGATCCATTATAATTGCATCATATTTTCTGCTGCGTCTTTGCTCTCTTTGAACAAATTTCAGACAATCATCCACAATATATCTGATCTTGGCATCTTTTAAACCGCTGATAAGAGCATTTTCCTTTGCCCAAGCCACCATTCCCTTTGAGGCATCCACATGAGTGACATTTGCCCCCGCCTTTGCACAGGCTACAGTTGCTCCGCCGGTGTATGCAAAAAGATTTAATATTGATATTTCTTCTCTTTTTGAATTTTTTATAAATTCAGCGGCAAATTCCCAATTAACAGCCTGTTCCGGAAAAAGTCCGGTATGCTTAAAACCAAGCGGCTTAAGCTTAAAAGACAAATCATTGTAGCTGATTTGCCATTCTGAAGGAAGATCCCTGTTTTCCCAAAAACCTCCGCCCTTATTACTCCTGATATATCGTGCAGAAGCCTTTCTCCACAAATCTTTATTACCGGAAGAATGCCAGATCACCTGCGGATCCGGTCTGATTAAAATATAATTGCCCCACCTTTCAAGTTTTTCTTTATTATCGGTATCAAGTACCTCATAGTCCTTCCATTTATCAGCTATCCACATAAATCCTCCTATACCGATAAAAAATACATAAGCATATTCAAATCAGAGTTTTATTCTATAGCATATCATAATAATTGTCAACTGATTAAAAATATAAGCTTTATCAAAATTATAAAATATCATAAAACCCTTATCATTGACTTTAAATAAAAACTGTGCTATTATTTCTAAGTCTTATATGTCCTCGTAGCTCAGCCGGATAGAGCGTTCGCCTCCTAAGCGAAAGGCCGGAGGTTCGAATCCTCTCGGGGACGCTTTTTTTATACCGATTTTTTATATTTCTTTAACAATCTTCACCAATTTCTTTATCTTATCGAGTGAAGCCACCTCATATTTCATCTCATTATCACCTGACAAATATGAATAGGATACTCTTTCATTTTTTGTTGTGGGATCGGTATTAAATGTCTTGCAGGAGCTGTGAACCTGATAAACCCCTGTGTTTTTTATAATCTCGGCGACATTGTTTTCATTTACACCCGCACCTACTAAAATTTCGATATTATCACCGTAATTATCTACCAGATACTTAATATTGCTCTGCCCTTTAAATGCGTTTTCTTCATTCCCTGAAGTTAATATTCTGTCTATTTTAATCTCAATAAGGCTTTTTATAGCATTATCAATATTTAATACACAATCAAAAGCACGATGAAACACCGCCTCTTTATTATAGCTATGGACTATATTCGTAACAGCCTTTGTTCTTATCTCATCAATAGTGTTATCAGCTTTTAAAAATCCGAAAGCTATACCGTCCGCCCCGTTTTCCAAAAGCTGTCTTACCTCCGACAGCATAACCTCATATTCATCATCCGTATAGCAAAACCCCGCAGCCCTATGTCTTAGAATAACTATGGTTTTAATTTTTGTATCATTCTTTACCTTTCTTAATGTACCTATGCTTGGAGTCAATCCGCCCAAGGATAAGGCACAATTCAGCTCTATCCTGTCCGCTCCGCCTAAATAAGCATTCTTTGCATCTTCATAGCTGCCGCAGCAAATCTCCACTATTTTTTTCATAACCTCTCCTTTAATCCTCCTTTAACGTTATTTCTACAACCGTATCCCTCTCATCCGGCAACGGATAGCCTACAGGATTGCTGTTATCAAAAAAGAAAAACACATTGTTGTCATACTCTTTTAAATTCCAATATTTAGTTTCTAAAATTTCAGAGCCATCTTTTAAAAGTCGCATCTTTTCTATTTTCTTATCTATCCCCGAAAGGCAAAAAGCTCCTATCTGTTCCTCAAAAATATGTGCATACAGCCTGTTGCCGTTCTGTGTATATCTTCCCCACTCAGGCTTTTTATAATCGGAAAGTCCGCATTTAACAATGCTTTTTTCATTATCCCTCATCCACTCCCCGACTCTTTCCAATATCTCTGCAGACTCTTTCGGTATTTTTCCCTTGGCATCAGGTCCAATATTTAATATCAAATTACCGTTTTTGCTCACGCACTCCACAAGGGTTCTTATTATAAGCTTATCAGACTTAAACAACTTGTCATGTGCATGATACCCCCAATTCCTGTTTAAGGTAATACACGCCTCCCAAGGAATCGGAGCTCCCGACTCATTTCTGATGCCCTCAGGCGGTATCATCTGTTCAGGAGATGCGAAATCTCCGGCATAGCTGCTAGGATTCAATGTCTTTATGCTCCCTGAATACTCGCTGCTGCCCTCCAATCTGTTGTCACAAATTATATCGGGCTGATAGGTACGCACCATCTTCATCAGCTCTTCCGGTTTCCAAATATCACAGCTCATATTATCATAGGAAAAATCAAACCACATAATATCAAGCTTACCATAGTTGGTTACCAATTCCTTTACCTGTCCGTGCATAAACTCTATGTATTTATCAAAATTGTGGTTCTTATCCTTAAAGTCCTCGTTATCACGCATCGGATGGTGCATGTCCTTGTAATGAGGATAGTTTTCATCTCTCCAATCAATTAATGAAAAATATAAGCCTACCCTTATGCCCTCGGCTCTAAATGCATATAAAAACTCCCTTACAATATCCCTGTGACATGGAGCGTTCATTGAATTAAAATCCGACAGTCTGCTGTCAAATAAACAAAATCCGTCATGGTGCTTGGCAGTCAGAACCGCATATTTCATACCGGCTCTTTTAGCCAATTTCGCCCATTCTACAGGATTGAAATTTTCTGCATAAAACTCATTTATCAATGGGTCATAATCCTCTTTGGGTATCCTTTCCGTGCTTCTGACCCACTCCCCTCTTGCAGGTATAGAATATAAACCCCAATGTATAAACATACCGAATCTGGCATCGTTGTACCATTTTACTCTATTGTTCCTGTCTATTATATTTTGATTCATAATACTATCCTTTCAATAGTTATACTATATTTATAATGATATATTTTAAGGAATTAATTGTCAATACCGCTTATCTTGGATTTTGAAATTTGCTTATGAAGCCCAAAGCCTTTATTGCTTGACAATAAAATCCAAGTTTAATATAATAAAATCAATTAAATCGACAAAAAATTATAAAATATGGGGTAAAAAAATGGCTAATGATGTCGCAGATAACTATAATCATTACTTGAATCTTAGAAATACTTATGATACCTTTATTTATCACGGCTATAACATAACACCTGATAATGAAACTCTTATAATCAACTATTCTTTCGAGATAAGAAATCTTAAATTCTTTACTGCAAGCTGGGAATTCAGATGTAAAAATAAAGAGATACTTCAAAGTAAAGCCTTTAACAATGCCGTTTTTTACTTGGGAATGGTTGAACTTGTAAGTTACTTTAAAATAACCTGTGCAAAGAAAATTGTCATAAAGGGCAAAGCCTTGGACGAATTTGAAACAAACTGGTGGAAAAAACTTTATTTTAACGGGCTTTCGGAGTTTTATTATAGAAACAATATATTGCAAAACGATAAAAACCTCACATATAACAATATGACCGATATTGTCTGTGAAAACATAAACACGGCTGCAAACCGATATTCTGATAAAAAATATAGTCTAAACGGCTGTCTTATACCCGTAGGCGGCGGAAAGGATTCGGCTGTGAGCTTGGAGATCTTAAAAAATAAGTTTGATAACAGCTACGCATATATAATCAATCCGAGGGGTGCAACTATGGATACCGCCAGAATGTACGGGCTTGATGATGAGCACATATATTGTGTCAAAAGAACTCTTGATAAAAAAATGCTTGAACTTAATGACAGGGGTTTCTTGAACGGACATACTCCGTTTTCCGCAATAGTTGCTTTTTCATCTGTCATATCGGCTATGCTGTGCGGCAAAAAATATATAGTCCTGTCAAACGAGGCAAGTGCCGATGAAAATACGGTAATTGATTTAAATGTAAATCATCAGTATTCAAAAAGCTACGAATTTGAGAGAGATTTTATCTCTTATGAAAAAAAATATATAGACTCCTCATGTTATTATTTCAGTCTTCTAAGACCATTATGTGAACTGCAGATAGCCAAGATATTCTCTAAAAAGTGTCAAAAATACTTTAAGATATTTAAAAGCTGCAATGTCGGAAGCAAAAAAAACATCTGGTGTTCGCACTGTCCTAAATGTTTATTTGTTTACCTGATAATTGCTCCGTTTATAGACGATAAAACTTTGACTGAAATTTTCGGAAATAATCTTACCGATGATGAAACCTTAATTTCAGACTTTGAAAGGCTTATAGGACTATCAAAAGAAAAGCCCTTTGAATGTGTGGGCAGTATAGATGAGATAAATACCGCTATTATGATGAAACTTGATATGTACAAAAAACAAAAAGAAAAGTTGCCTTTTTTATACAATTACTATGTTGAAAAAAATCTTGATAAAAGACCCTACAACAAAAATAAATTTTTGGATTTTTACAATAATACCAATGCTCTGCCGAAAGAATTTAATGATTTAATACAGACTGCATTAAAAGAGGATCAATAATGGACTTTTATAATTATATTGAAGATAAAATAAAAAACAAAAAAGTATTGATCTTAGGGCTTGGAAAAGAGGGACTGTCCACATTAAAACTGCTGTCAAAATTAAGCAATTATAAAAGAATAGGTGTCGCTGATAACAGTAAAGGCTCATTTGATAATGTAAAAAGCACAGAGTTTACTGAAAAAATTGTAAAGCACTTAGGATATGATTATTTAAATAGCATAGATGAATACGATATAGTATTTAAATCCCCCGGGATTGTGCTTGACAAAAACACCGATATATCAAAGATATCCTCTCAAATGCAAGTCTTTACAGAATACTATAGAGAACAGATAACGGGAGTTACCGGAACAAAGGGAAAAAGCACCACTGCTTCCCTCCTATACCATATACTAAAGGAGAACAATATAAATACGGTTCTTTGCGGAAATATAGGAATTCCCGTATTCGATATAATAGATGATATAAAAAAAGACACTCAAATAGTTGTAGAGATGTCATGTCATCAGCTTGAATATATGAGTGTTTCTCCTAAAAATGCTGTTTTACTTAATCTATATGAGGAGCATCTTGACCATTATGGAACCTATGAAAAATATTGCCTTGCAAAATACAATATTTTTAAATATATGAAAGAAACCGACAATCTTATATTGACGGAACAACTGATGAATAAAAAAAATGATTTCAAACTGCCTCGGAACACAATATTTTCAGGCTTCAATAATAAAAAATGTGATATAAATATTATAAAGAACGGGTTTTATAAAAATAATATTTTATTTAAAATACCTGAAAATATCAATCTCTTAGGTGTTCATAATATTTATAATATTGCCTGTGTGTATAAAATAGCTGAACAATTCGGAATTGATTATGATAACTTTATAATTTCATTAAAAAAGTTTAAACCTCTGCCACACAGGTTGGAATACATAGGAAATTTTTATGGAATAGATTTTTATAATGACTCCATATCCACTATGGGAGAATCAACTGTTAATGCCATAAAAAGTGTTAAAAACACCGGTTCCGTTTTAATAGGAGGAATGGATAGAGGAATTGATTATACAACTCTGATTGATTTTATCATAGAAAATAATGAATATACCTATATTCTGATGGAAGATACGGGCAGTAGAATCTACAATGAAATAAAGGAAAAACTTAATAAAAAAAATTTACCGTCCAATATAGTATTAACAAAACATATAGAAGAAGCGGTTGATTTAGGATTTAAGCTTACCGAAAAAAATAAAGCCTGCATTTTATCACCCGCCGCTGCCAGCTACGGTATTTTTAAAAACTTTGAACATAGAGGAGATGTTTTTTGTAAACTCGTAGAAAAATATAAAAAATAGAATTTAATATTTCCATATCATTTAATCAAGGAGGAAAAAATGAAACTAACTTTTATAGGTGCCGCACATGAAGTAACGGGCAGTTGCCATCTGTTGCAAAGCTGCGGTAAAAATATTCTTATTGATTGTGGAATGAAACAGGGCAAGAATAAATATGAACAGGTAAAGCCTGATATTACTCCAAGTCAGGTAGACTATGTTCTTCTCACACATGCTCACATAGACCACTCCGGTATGCTCCCATATCTTGCAGCCAAGGGTTTTAAAGGAAAAATCCTTACAACGCACGCTACAAAAGACTTATGTAAAATAATGCTGCTTGACAGTGCACATATTCAGGAAATGGAAGCGGAATGGAAAAACAGGAAGAATCAACGTTCCGGTAAAGACAATGTGATTCCTATTTATACGATTGAGGATGCCAATTCCTCTCTCACACTGTTTGAGGGTTATGATTATAATGATATAATAGATGTAGATGAGGGAATAAAAATAAGATTTACTGATATGGGGCATCTGTTAGGCTCCGCAAGTATAGAAATATGGCTTGAAGAGGGGAACGTTTCTAAGAAAATTGTATTTTCAGGAGATGTGGGAAATATTAATCAACCCCTGATAAAGGATCCCGACAATATTAATGCCGCCGATTATCTGGTGATTGAATCAACCTACGGTACAAGACATCATGACAGACTGCCGAATTATATCAAAGCCTTGGCGGAAATAATTCAAGATACTCTTGATAACGGCGGAAACCTTGTAATCCCCTCATTTGCGGTGGGAAGAACCCAAGAAATACTTTATTTTATCAGAGCCATAAAAGAACAGGGAATTATAAAAAATCATCCTAATTTCCCTGTATATGTGGACAGCCCGATGGCAATAGAGGCAACACAGGTCTTTGATAAAAATAAATTTGAGTGTTTTGATGAAGATGCCATGCAGCTCGTAAAAGCCGGAATAAATCCGATTATATTTGATGATTTAAAGCTTACCGTTTCATCTGAAGAATCCAAAAATATAAATTTTGACCCCACCCCGAAGATAATAATATCGGCATCGGGAATGTGTGAGGCAGGCAGGATAAGACATCATTTAAAGCACAATCTATGGCAAAAAAACTCTACCATTCTATTCGTGGGTTATCAGGCTGTAGGGACACTCGGCAGAATTTTAGCGGACGGTGAAGCTACGGAAGTTAAACTGTTCGGAGAAACCGTAGAGGTAAACGCCAACATAAAAACACTAAAGGGAATTTCAGGTCATGCCGATAAAAACGGTCTTGAAGCTATGGTTCGTCAGATGAGCCCCCGCCCCGATCATGTCTTTGTGGTACACGGAGATGATGAGGCTGCCGAGGGTTTTGCGGATATGCTTAAAACCAGATATTCGTATACCGCAACTGCCCCATATAGCGGATCAATTTTTGATATAGCGACAGGAAAATGGGAATATATAGCAGAACCTGTTATTATCCCTGAAAAAAGTGCAGGAAGAATAAAAGCAAATGCCGCTTATGACAGCCTGAACAATGCGGCTGAGAAACTAATTGATATGATTAAACATAATGATGGTATGACAAATAAGGATATGAAAACTCTTACAAATAAGATTTTAGATCTTATAAATAAATTTGAGTGAAAAACTTGGCTAAATTGTAAAAAATTTTTATAAATGCCTAAATATTGCCACTAACTTAACACTATTTTGAGCTTGGATTTTTATTTGCTTTATGTTATTATACATTAAAGCTGAAATAAATATGCCGATTAGCTATTAATCGGGAGTTGAATAATTTAAGGAGGAACTATTTACTATGAAAAAACCAATTTTTAAAAAAGCGTTGCCGATAATACTTTCAGCGGCAATGTTATCTACAATGATACCGGCAACTCAGGCATCCGCGGCAGTAAAACCCACAGGACTGAAAGTTGTAACATCTAAAGGAAAAATTAAGAAAAAGCATATCCTTGCTTTAGGAGAGATAAAAGATATTAAATCAACCGGAAAGGCTTCTGCGGTTGTACAACTTTCTCCTAAAAAGGCTTCAAAGGGTATAAGAGTTTCGAGCAGTGCTTCCGATATAGTAAAGGTGTGGAAAAGAAATCAGTCAGGCACAAGATGGACAATGAAGGGAGTGAGTGTAGGTACGGCGGTTCTTACAATAAGATCTACTGTAAAATCTACAGTAAAAAGCTCATTAAACGTAACAGTTACAAGCAAAGCTCCGGAGGAGATTGAATTGTCTAAAAATTCGTTGACACTTAATCAGGATCAGAGTGCAACGATTGCATCCTGGAATTCAGATGCAGACATAAATGTGGAATTTGATTCTAAAGGTGTTGATAGATATATTTCCGTTTCATCTTCCGACAGCAGTATAGTATCAGCTATTAAAAACAACGATCAAAAATATACAATAAAAGCATTAAAGGCAGGTACCGCCACCATTACGGTTGCGTCGGCTACAAATTCCGATACATCTGAAAACATTACTGTTACGGTTAAATCAAAGGATGTAAATAAAAAGCCTGAAACACTTACATTCTCTGCAAGACAGACCAAGAAAAATCAGATTTATGTTACGTTCTCGACTCCTATGACTGCAACACCGTCTCTGTCAAGCTTCAAACTTGTGCAAACCGGTGCTTTCTGGGACGTAGCACTGACAGGAATAACCTTAGCATCAGACGGCAAAGGTGCATACATCAATACGGCAATAGATTTACAAAAAAATACAAAATATGATTTGACATTTACAGGAACCAATTCACAACCTATGACAACACAATTTACCACTACTGAAAATAAACCTGCAAAAATAGTGTTAAAGACAACAAATATAGTAGTGAACTCACCCAAGAAAATAAATTACAGCCTGATAGACAATAACGGTATAGAACTGATAGATACCGACTCAAGCAGAGTCGAAATACGTGTTGAAACCACTGCGGGATACTATGACACAAATACAAAAACTCTGCAAATGTGGGCTCCCAACGGAACGGCAAGGGTAAAACTGATTTACCACACAGGTGAGTATCAAAACGGAATAGAACAAACCATTACAACGGAGGGTGTAATTACCGCAACCGCAACTTCCAATACAACAATAAATTTAGAAAGAGCTATCACCAAAAGAGGAAGTGCCGCACTGACCGATACACAGTGGGCGGCAGGTCAAAACAGCCTTATGATACCTGCAAGAGGCACAGGATACTATCTGGCTGCAAAACTGAAATCTTCTGAAAATGACTATTTCTACACCGATAGACCCTCTACAGGCACTTTAATAAGCTATACATTTGAATCAAAGAATCCTGATGTATTAAGTGTAGGAAATGACGGATTAATTACTCCTCAGTCAAATGCTCAGGCAGGCAGACAGGCGGTTGTTATTATTACAGTAAATTATGAGGGAAGAACAACTCAGTACAGTGTCACTATAAGTATAGGTGCGGAATCTTTTCCTGCAAGAGTAGATGTTTCTCCTGCAACACTTTACTTAAGAAATGGTGAGACCAAGGATGTACAGTTAAGAATATACGATCAATACGGAGTTGATATAAGCGAAACGGCATCAGGACTTATCTCCATTCAGGCTCCCTCAGTCAGCGGAGTTACCATGCCTAATGTAACTACAGCTCTTCAAGCATATGCTAACAGTAAACTGATTTGTAGAATTACCGCTACCGGCAGCACAACAGGCACAATAGGATACCAAATCACATTCCCGGCACAGAACAATCGAATAATATCAAGCTTCGGTGTCGTAGTTACACCATAAACTTAATTATACAAGTCAAAGATAACAATAAAAAAGCCGTCGGCATTCAATGCCGGCGGCTTTCTTTTTATGATAAAAAATCAATTATTAAATCTCTCAATTTCTATGGTATTCTCAGTCGGCTCATAAAACACTATATCCTTTATTTCATCAGGCAGGTACTGCTGCTTCACATAATGATTCTCATAATTATGAGGATATTTGTATTCTGAAATATCGTCATCATTTCTTACAGTCTGATATCCGGTAGACCTCAAATACTTCGGTATTGAATAATTCGTCTTATCAGCTAAATCAAGAGCCTTATTAACGGCAAGATAAGACGAATTGCTTTTCTTTGCGGTAGCTACATATATTGCCGCCTGTGCCAGAATTATGCGTGCCTCCGGAAATCCTACCCTGTCGGCGGCATCAGCTGCGGAAGTAGCCAAAACCAAAGCCATCGGGTCGGCATTCCCTACGTCCTCTGATGCACTGATCATTATTCTCCTGGCGATAAATCTTACATCTTCTCCCGCAGATATCATTTTTGCCAAATAATAAACGGAAGCATTAGGATCCGACCCACGCATACTCTTTATAAAAGCCGAAGCGTAATCATAATGATTGTCGGAATTTTTGTCATAACTATAAGACTTTTTGCCCATACACTCAAGTATCAATTTATAATCTATTACAAAATTTTCTTCTGAACCGCTTAAGGCAGCTAATTCTATAGTATTTATGGCGTATCTTGCATCTCCGCCCGACCTGTTTGCCAAAAGCTCCAAGGCTGAATTGGTAATGCCTACACCAAATGCCCCAAGTCCTTTTATGTTGTCAAAAAGAGCTCTTTTAATTATTTTTTTAATATCTTCAGCTGTCAGAGGATACAATTCATAAACATTTGCCCTCGATAAAAGAGCCTTATTAACCTCAAAATAAGGATTTTCAGTGGTAGCTCCAATTAATATTAATGTTCCGTCCTCAATAAACGGCAACAGATAATCCTGCTGTGCCTTGTTGAACCTATGAATTTCGTCAATAAAAAGTATCGTTTTTTTCTGATAGGCGGTTTTGTTAAGCTTTGCCTTAGCCACAGCCTCTTCCATATCCTTTTTAGCTGAAACAGTTGCATTTATTATAATGAAATCAGCCTTGGTGGTCCTTGCAATTACAGATGCTATTGTAGTCTTTCCGGTACCTGCAGGACCATAGAAAATAATAGAGCCTAACTTATCGGATATTATACTTTTCCTAAGCAGCTTATCCGCTCCTAAAATATGCTCCTGCCCCACAATATCATCTAAACTCTCAGGACGAAGCCTTTGAGCAAGCGGGGAATCGTTTTTACTGTTTATATCGTCAAAATATTCAAATAAATCCATTTTATTATTTTTTCTTCTTATTAGACTTTTTATTACCGACGCTTTTAGAAGCGGACATTATCTTCATTCCCTGTTTTAATATTACAGCACCTAACGGCTCAATATCTATTTCTATATAATAGCTTTTATCTTCTTTACCATCCTTAATCTCGCCTTCAATTTCATTTTCAAAAAGCTTTGCCTTGTAAGTTTTATTTATATTGCCGTTAGTATCAAGAACAACAGAATACTCAGCTCCTGTCGGCACCTTCAGCTCATATTTTTTATAAGGATTTCCTGAAAAGTTAAGGAAAAATACTAATGTTTCCTTTTCATTTTTTCTACAAAAAGCAAATATATTTTTATCAGAAGAATCTACATCAAGCCATAAAAAGCCCTCCGGCATATAATCTGTTTCATATAATGAAGAATTATTTTTATAAAGGCTTAACAGTTTCTTAAAATAATCGTGTAAATCCTTGTTGTCGGCATCATTTAACAGGCTGAAATCAACCGCCTTATCTTCTACCCATTCAGATTTTTGTCCTAAATCTTGACCCATAAATAAAAGCTTTTTACCGGGATGTCCCATCATAAAAGTATACAGTGTCTTAAGTCCCGCATATTTTTGTTTATCATTTCCGGGCATTTTGGTAAACATTGATCCTTTTAGGTGCACCACCTCGTCATGCGAAAACGGCAGGATATAATTCTCACTATAGGCATACATCATTCCAAAGGTCATTTTATGATGATTGCCCCCTCTAAATATAGGATCAGTTTTAGCATAGCTTAAAACATCGTTCATCCAGCCCATATTCCACTTAAAATCAAAACCAAGTCCCCCGTCATTAAGACTTCCGCTAACCTTGGGAAATGCCGTGGATTCCTCGGCAATTAAGGCAACATTTGAATATTTTTGTTTCATAATTGAATTCAGATGTTTTAAAAATTCAATAGCCTCAAGGTTTTGGTTTCCTCCATATTTATTTGCCACCCACTCTCCGTCATTTTTGCCGTAATCAAGGTAAAGCATTGAAGCTACGGCATCAAACCTTATACCGTCAACATGATATTTTTCCGCCCAAAAAAGTGCATTTGAAATAAGAAAATTGCTAACCTGAGGTAGCCCGTAATTATAAATCAAAGTACCCCAGTGAGGATGTTCACCCTGCCTTTTATCGGCGTGCTCATAAAGGTGAGTTCCGTCAAATCTTGCTAAAGCAAAGTCATCTTTCGGAAAATGTGCCGGTACCCAATCAATAATCACACCGATATCATTTTGATGCAAATAATCCACAAAATACATAAAGTCCGTCGGATTTCCGTATCTTTTTGTAGGGGCATAGTATCCTGTCACCTGATAGCCCCAGCTGCCGTCAAAGGGGTGTTCCATTACGGGCATCAGCTCCACATGCGTGTACCCCACGTCCTTTACATAAGACACCACAAGCTTGGCAAGCTCTCTGTAATTATAGAACTCCCTGCCGTCAAAGGGGCTCATAAATGAGCCCAAGTGCAGCTCATAAACAAACATAGGACTTGCTTTAAGATCTTTATTCTTCTGTTTTTCAAGCCAAGCTCTGTCCATAAATTCATAAGCCATATCGGCTATTATCGAGGCATTGTCAGGTCTTAACTCTGCGGAATTGGCATAGGGATCCGCCTTTAGAAATATTTCTCCGCTTGCGGTTTTTATCTCGTACTTATAAAAATCACCGATTTTGGCATTCGGAACGAATAATTCAAAAATTCCGCTGTCGCCTATCCTACGCATCTGATTTAATGATGAGTCCCAATTATTGAAATCTCCGACCACACTGACTCTCACGGCATTAGGAGCCCAAACCGCAAATGAAGTACCGTACAGGCTCAACAGATTTTGATAGTGTGCTCCCATCTTTTCATAGCTCTCATACCAGATGCCTTTTTTGTGTTTACCTACTTCATCTTCACTAATCGTAGGCAAAAATCTATATGGGTCATTTACAATTATCGGCTCTTTTTCATAAAGTGACTGAACTCTAAAATAATATTCATAACATTCTTTATCCTTATCAAGCAGAACGGCAAAGAATCCCTGCTCCTCCTTTGACAACTTGTATTCTTCATTTTTAAAGCAAACTGTTACGCTTGCCGCATAGGGAATAAAAGCAGCCACCAAAAAGCCCTCCTTAAGCAGATGTGCCCCCAAAATATCGTGAGGTCTGTCACATTCCGTATAAATAAGGTCTTCAATCAGGCGATAATCCAATACTTCACTTAAATCACATTGCATAGAAAGTTCCTCCATCAGCGTACAAAATATATCAGTTCTTCTTTAGGTTTACTTGTTTTTTCTACTTGTGTAGCATGTAATACCGGTCCTACCCCGCCATAAGGCTTAAAATCCTCTAACTTTATTGTTCCTGTAATATCTATCCAATCTCCGTTTTTAACAGAAAGCTGATTAGGGTCATAAGAACAGGCATAGCCCAAAAATTGTATATCATCGGCACAACAGGTTACAGCCCGTCTACCGAAAATAAACAAATTATCCGGCATTTTTTTTGCTTTAAGTGCCATAGCCTTTAAATGAATTGTCTTGCCCTCATATATTTCAGCCCTTTCGGTAATGTCAATAAACCACAATCCATAGTCCGCATCGGCTAAATCTATTCTGTCATCATTAATATTATAGGGCAAATCCTCGTCCAATCTGACTGTTATAGGATATCCGTCATTGTCTTCAAACAAGACCTCCACTCCTGAATTAACGGCCTTTATACTGCGTAAATAATCTTTCAGAA
>CAUUGW010000005.1:0-21681 GCA_963544785.1 uncultured Lachnospiraceae bacterium
TGTGTAATAACCTCTCCGATTTTTCCGTTCCCTCGTGTAACCGCACTCACAAGCTCTCCGTTTTCATAAGTTATTACCACAGTAAGTCCGTCCATTTTATAGGATAAAATACCGACACCCTCTTTTAAAAATTCAACTAAGGTATCAATATCCTTAGTCTTATCAAGTGACAGCATCGGTGTATCAAATACAAATTTTTCCAATTTTTTTGATATAGAATGTCCGACATTGATACTTGGGCTGTCACTGCGAATAATTCCAAGTTTTTTTTCAAGCTCCAAAAGTTCATCATAAAGCCTGTCATACTCGGCATTTGATATTTTTTCGCAGTCTTTATTATAGTAACAGTCAGACGCGTCATTTAAAATATCTATCAATTCAAAAAGGCGTTCCTTATCCATTCTATCTCCTTAAATAATTATTTTTTTGAATATTTAATCAATTCAAATAATTTCTTTTGCTCACTAAAGGTAATATTTCTATATTCTCCCGTTTTTAAATTGCCAAGTCCTATATTCATTATTCTAATCCGTTTTAATACAATCACTTCATAGGATAACGCTTTACACATACGCCTAATCTGCCTGTTTATTCCCTGTGTCAAAATTATGCTGAATGATTTTTCATTTATTCTTTTACAGATACAAGGTCTGGTAACAGTATCTATCCCCTTTTCTTTATCATATATATGAACACCCTTTGACATCTTATTTAAAAATAAATCATCAAACGATCTGTTTAATGTTACAATATATTCTTTTTCGTGATAGTTTCCCGCCCTCATTATCTTGTTTACAATTTCTCCGTTGTTGGTCAAAAGAAGCAACCCTTCCGAATCCTTATCAAGTCTGCCCACCGTAAAAACTCTGTAATCAAGCTTTAAATAATCTATCACATTCCTCTTGTCTATCTTGGCAGAGGTACAAACCACACCTTTTGGTTTGTTAAAAGCTAAAATCAGCTTTTTATCACTTGGCGAAATTATCTTTTCTCCTATTTTTACAACAGAATTTTCATCAACCGTCTGCCCGATAAAAGCAATTTCTCCGTCTACATTGACTTTTTGCTCAAGTATTAACCTATCCGCCTGTCTTCTTGAGCAATAACCGCTATCCGCTATATATTTATTCAGTCTAATCATCACTTTGAAGCAAGCCACTCATACATCATTTCATATTGCTTGGCAGATGTATTCCAAGAAAAATCCACACTCATTCCTCTGTCGACTATCTTATTCCACTCTCTTTTCCTGTCATAAAATATCCTTTGTGCATATCTTACAGCAGCCATCATCTCGTGAGCATTATAGTTGGAAAAGCTGAAGCCCGTGCCTCTGCTGTTATATTCATCATAAGGCTCTACAGTATCCTTCAAGCCTCCGGTTTCTCTTACTATCGGAACTGTGCCGTATCTTAATGCCATCAATTGACTTAAACCGCACGGCTCAAACAGCGACGGCATCAAAAATGCGTCACAACCTCCATAAATTAGATGAGAAACCTCTTCTGAATAGTAAATTTGAGCCGAAACTTTATCATAATATTTCCATTCAAAATGCCTGAACAAATTCTCATAATGCTCATCGCCCGTTCCTAAAACTATTATTTGAATATCGTCCTGACAGAGTTCATCTATTACACATTCTATAAGGTCAAGCCCTTTTTGAGATGTCAGTCTGGATACTATTCCTATAAGCATTGTCTTGTCGTTCCTTGCCAAATGGAATCTGTTTTGAATCTCTCTCTTATTCTTTATCTTTTCTTTTCTGAAATTATTTACATCAAAATTTTTGGCTAAAAACTTATCTGTCTTAGGGTTATATTCTTCATAATCAATTCCGTTTACAATACCTCTAAGATCATTTTTTCTGGCACTCAACAGACCGTCTAAACCTTCTCCGAAAAACGGTGTTTGAATTTCGTTTGAATAGGTTTGGCTGACCGTCGTAATCGCATCGGCATAAACCATTCCGCCCTTTAGACAGTTACCGTCTCTATATGCCTCCAATTTATCCGGAGTAAAATAATACATAGCAAGCCCTGAAAAATCCACTATGCTCTTAACGTCCCAGACCCCTTGAAATTTCAGATTATGTATTGTCATTACAGATTTTATTCCTCTATAAAAATCGTTTGCCATAAAACTGTCTTTTAAATAAACCGGAATCAGTCCCGTCTGCCAATCGTTACAATGTATTATATCGGGTCTGAAATCCACTACAGGCAAAACCGACAGAACCGCCTTTGAAAAAAATATAAATCTTTCCACGTCCCATTTACCGTCAGCTGTATATGGAGTATTCCCGGAAAAATAGTATTCATTATCCACAAAATAAAAGGTGATTCCGTCAAATTTACACTCAAATATTCCTACATATTGGCTTCTCCAGCCCAGATCCATAAAGAAATTGGTTTTATAAGAAAGCTTCTTCTTATATTCATCTTTCATACAACTATACTTAGGCAGAATTACTCTCACATCATATTTAGTTTTATCAACATATTTCGGCAGTGAGCCGACAACATCAGCCAAGCCTCCCGTCTTAATAAAAGGCACCGCCTCTGATGCAACCATCAATACTTTTATCATAATAATTTACTCCACCGACTTCTCTATTTACTTACAACATCTTTATATTCATCAGATCGGTCAAGCACTTGTTGGGCATATGAGCAGGTGGCTTTCAGTTTTTTACCTATTGCACGCATCTCTTCCACTACCTTATCTATGAGTTTTTTAGCTATACCCATTCCCTTATATTCCGAGTTCACTTCGGTATGTTCAATAACAAAGGTATCATTATCTAATACCAGTTCACAAACACCTATTTCTATTCCCTTTTCAGTGTCAAACGCAACAGCTCTATTTTTTCCTTTATCAAATCTTATATCTATCATAACAGCTCCTCCTTATATTCCATATTTTAAAAATACATTTACATTATAATACTTGGAGCCTTTTTTTTCAATCCAATATATTTTATAAAGAATTCAAAAATAAAATTTTAAATATAATTCAATTATGCCGTATCGCTCTTAGCATATAATATGCCGGAGCGAACGGCAAAATGCTTATAATATTTATAAATCGTGACTAATGATTATAATATTATATTAATCCTCTACCCTCCTTTCAAAACTATGAAACAAAAAACTATTCCTCGACAAAAGATGGTTGCCCCATAATTTTTTAATCTATAAAAAAATTTAGCTGTCCTCAAATTAGAACAGCTAAATAATTTTTAACTCTATGCAATTAAAATCAGACTCTCAGCACGAAAAATATCGGTTAATACTGTCAAAATCAATGCCCTTTCGTACCAGAAACTTATAAAATCTATTCTTTTCTTTCAAATTGGCGGCTTCCAAATCAAAGCATTTGCTGACAGCCTGCGAATCTTCTTCTTTAGACAACAGATCATCTATTATTTTATCGGAAATTCCATTTTTTATTAACTCATTTTTTATTCTTCTTATTCCAAAATTTCGCTTCTTCAACTCATAATAATTTTCAGCAAAATTTTCATCATTTAAATAGCCTTTATATATCAGCCTGTTTACTGCAAATTCTATTGCTTCGTCAGTATAATACTTGATTTTAAGCTTGTTTTTTATACAAAATATTGAATAGTCTTTGCCCTCTAATAATTTAATACAATACTTTAAAGCTCTTTGGCATAAGATCTCATTGACTGCATTTAACGTAACATCATCAACAGTTCCGCCTTCTCTTATACCGAAATCCTGTATTTCCGTATTATAAAGGCAAAATTTTACACCGCAATCTGCTATAATCAGACTTTTGTTCCTTGCATTTGATACAATTTCACTTATGTATAAGGTCATTTATCATCCGCCACCGTATCATTACCGATTTTGTCGGCTTTTTCAGATTTTTCAGGTTTTTCCGTTTTTTTATCGGAATTATTTTCCGAAGACTCTACACCTTGTTCTCCTATGCCGTAATGCTCCCTTACTTTCTTATAAATATCATCAAAAATGTCCCTATGTTCAATCAGGTATTGCTTGGCATTTTCTCTTCCCTGACCTATTTTTTCTTCATTATAAGCATACCAGGCTCCGCTCTTGTTGACAATTCCGGCATTTGCCGCAAGATCCAATACATCACCCTCTCTTGATATTCCTCGACCATAGGTGATTTCAAATTCCAGTTCTTTAAAAGGTGGGGCTATCTTGTTCTTTACTATTTTTACCTTTGTTTTTGTTCCGACAATCTCTCCATTAGCCTTAATAGGATCGCCCTTTCTGACGTCTATTCTGATCGAAGAATAGAACTTCAATGCTCTTCCGCCTGTCGTCACCTCAGGGCTTCCGAACATTATTCCTACCTTTTCTCTTAACTGGTTGATAAACACCACAATACAATTTGTTTTGCTGATAACGGAGGTCAATTTCCTAAGAGCCTGTGACATAAGTCTTGCCTGTAAACCGACATGTGCATCTCCCATAAGTCCGTCTATTTCAGCCTTCGGAACTAAAGCGGCAACGGAGTCTATTATAATTATATCTATAGCCCCGGATCTTACCATGGTTTCACATATTTCAAGTGCCTGTTCTCCGCTGTCAGGCTGAGAAATATATAGGTTGTCGATATCCACTCCTATTCTTTGTGCATAACTTGGGTCTAAGGCATGTTCCGCATCTATAAATCCCGCAACCCCTCCTAATTTTTGAACCTCCGCCACCATATGTAAAGTAACAGTCGTTTTTCCGCTTGCCTCAGGTCCGTAAATTTCCACTACCCTGCCCCTCGGAAGCCCTCCAAGCCCCAAAGCAATATCAAGGCTCAGACACCCTGTAGGTACGGTTTCTATACTCATGTCCTTAGCCTTGTCACCCATTTTCATTATGCTGCCCTTACCGAACTGCTTTTCTATCTGTGAAATGGCGGCGTCAAGAGCCTTCGTTTTTTCTTCCTTCAACATATAATGTTTCCTCTCATAAAATCAAAATTATTTACCTTCTCTAAGCAACTTTATTGCTCGCATTATCTGGTTGTCGTCTTTAAATGAATATTCCTTATTATCCACCTTTTTAGGTTCTCTATAAATCACCTTTATATCGGGAGTTATTCCCTTTTCATGAATCTCATTTCCCGATGCCGTATAATATCTGGAAATGGTAAGTTTTATAGCCGTGCCGTCCGTTAAAGGTATAGTATTTTGAACGATGCCCTTTCCATAAGTCGTTTCACCGATCAGTTTACCAAGCTTTCTATCCTTAACCGCTCCGCTGAATATTTCAGATGCACTCGCACTGTTGGAATTAACCAAAACCACCATCTTTTTATCGTAATATACATCACTGTCGGCATTTACATAGTCCTTGTTGCCGTTCTTATCCTTGGTATAAACAATCACACCGTCACTTAAAAAACCGTCAAGTATCTCACAAACGGCATTAAAAGAGCCGCCGGGATTATCTCTAAGGTCTATTATCATGCTCTCTGCACCCTGTTTTACCAAAGAATCATAAACTTTTTTAAACTCTTTGGAAGTATTGCTGCTGAACTCGGTGATTCTCATATAGCCTATATTTTTTTCAATCAGATCAGAATAAACGGTTTGCACCTTTATTTCATCTCGTACCGCCGTCAAGGTAACTTTCGATTTTTTACCTTTTCTCCTAACTGTAATTTTTACCTTGGAACCCTTTGGTCCCTTTATCAGTCTGACTACATTTTCTAAAGACATTTCCGGAGTAATTTTTTCATTATCTATAGCGATCAAAATATCCCCTGACATAAACCCCGCCTTTTCGGCAGGAGAATCTGGATAAACTGAAGTTATGGACATCTCCTTTTTATCTTTTGATATGCTTATCACCGCTCCGATACCGCTATATTCTCCATCAAACTGCTCCATAGCGGATTTAAACTCTTCTGCGGTATAATATTGTGAATAGGGGTCATTCAAAGAATCAAGCATACCTTTAAATACTCCATTTTGTAGAGCGGAGTCCTTATAATCAAATATAAAATTTGCATCAATTATCTTTTTTATATCTTTCAGCTTCTGATCAAATAAATTATCGGGAAGAGCATTAGGATCATTACTTGCCGTAAATGCAGCCCTATTATTTATTAATGAAGGCAGAAGAAATCCGTTTGTCACAACCGCCGCTATACAAAAAAAGATTGATGCTATAAAAGCTCCTAAAGCCACCCCGAGAAAAATAAATTTTCTGTCTTTATTATGAGTGTTATCTTCTATGAATGTCCCCTTTGTCTTTCCTTTAATTTCATTATTTATAAATATTTCCGTACTTTTAAAATTGCCGTTTTCGTCTAACATTTGACACCTCTTTGACCTTTTTATTATTAAAATACAACATTCAATAGATTATAACATCTTTATATAATTTTTACAAATAATTATTCTTAAACTTAACTCAAACTTAGCTCCACTTGCCTAAACCAAAGAATTGTCAGCTCGGATTTTTGATTCTAAAATAATCGCCGCCAACAAAAAATTTATAGCCGAGTTAAAATCAGTTAAATCAAAACCCGTTATTTCAGAGTATTTCTTGACAATAGTTTTAACTCTCTTTCTATTTAAATGACATTTAGTTGCGGCAATCGAACAATTAAACGCACTTCTTATAAAGGTACAAACAACCTTGATTTCTTCCAATCTGATCAGATTTATATATTTTTCATTAAAAACCTCTTTAACAAGCTTTTCCTCTTCATCTTCTAAAAAGCCGAAAAGAAAATGCCCCAAACCAAGTTTTGTATAGCACTGTATTCTTTGAGAGCCGGTATAATATTTCGCATATAAAATAGCCATTTTAGCACATTGATAAGAGTGTTTAAGGCTTGTCCAATGATCCACCTCATTCCCGATACCTATATAAATATCGCTGTGTCTTTCTTTCTTGATATGTTTTTCAGACATTTCATATAAGATATCTGCAAAGTTATTTTTAAAATGTTTTATTATTACCAATTCGTTTAAACTCATACATATTACGGATTCCTTGTATCCTATATCAAAGTCCCGCCTTACCCTGTCCAAATACTTTTCATTTATTATAAAATCAACGGAAATAACGGCTGTAACCATTGGTCTTTCTAAAGGAACGGCTTTTGAATACAAAATTCTTTTCAAATCATATTGTTTATCCTGCAATACTTTCTTATATATCCCATCTGTATAATTGGTATACTCTATTGCATCATAAATATGCGGTAAATATATTCCCAAGCTTTTTGCCAAGAGTACTTCGGAGTCGTCAGCTCTGACAAAAATAGTGAATCTCAGACTGTGAGTGCTTTTGTCATAAGACTTTTCCATATGATAGTTTCTCTGAATTTCTGAATAATTTTTATCTTCCAAAGCATGTATCAGCCTGTCGAGCTCCTGCATTGGAATATTTATAGCCGCTATAACTTTATTTTCAGCTCCGGCCACAAGAATTTTTGCCTTGCTCGTTTCTCCAATTTCATCAATTATCTCTCTAACTGCCTCATCAGATAACATAATCTCCTCTCATATTTAAAATTCAAAAAACATATTACAACTATATAACTCTTACAGGTCTCACATAAAATCAAATATTGACAGCTGTGCAGCAGCAGGCAGCCCCTTTAAAATCCCAAGTTCAATCAGCGTATTTATTGAGGTTTGATCAACACCCGTCCTTGCCTTAAACTCCTCAATAGAGGTAAAAGGAGCCTCATTAGCCTCAAATTCAATAGATTTTGCCGCAGTGATTCCAAGCCCTGATATGGAATTCAATGCCGGCATAATTTTGCCGTCGATCACTTGAAATTCGGTTGCTTTAGCCCTATATAAATCAACAGGCAAAAACTCGATCCCTCTGGCATACATCTCCCTTACTATACACATAAGCTTGTATTGCTCCTTTTCATTTGCCTTCGGAGCCTTTATTTTAAGATATTCATCTATGTGCTTATTCAATATCTCTTTACCGCTGCAAAATATCATATAGTCAAAAACATCGGTTCTGATAGAGTAATAGGCGGCATAATATGCCAAGGGATAAAAGATTTTGTAATATCCTATTCTGTAGCTCATCATAACATATGCCACCGCATGTGCCTTGGGAAACATATAACTGATTTTTTTGCAGGATTCTATATACCATTTCGGCACGCCGTTTTCAAGCATATATTCCTCCTGATCAGATTTTAGTCCTTTGCCCTTTCTTACCTGTTCCATAATAGTAAATGCCTTGGAGGGCTCTAAGTTCTTTTCTATTAAATAAAGCATAATATCATCTCTGGTGCAGATAGCACCTGATAAATCGGTAATATTTTCTTTTATTAAAATCTGTGCATTATCAGTCCACACATTAGTGCCGTGTGAAAGCCCTGCAATCAGTACCAAATCGGAAAATGATTTAGGATTTGTTTCTATTAACATCTGCATTACAAAGTCCGTTCCGAACTCCGGCATTCCTAAAACTCCGAGAATACAGCCACCTATATCGTCAGGTTTTATTCCCAAGGCTTCCGTAGAACTGAATAATGATAAAACGGACTTATCCGCAAGAGAAACATCAGTAGCCTTAAAACCTGTCAAATCTTCAAGCATTCTTATGGTACTTGGAATATCATGTCCCAATATATCAAGCTTTAATAAATTATGCTCAATGGAATGATAGTCGAAATGGGTGGTTATGATAGGACTGTTGATGTCGTTTGCAGGATGCTGTACGGGAGTAAATGTGGTAATATCTTCTCCTTTGGGCAATACCACGATTCCTCCGGGGTGTTGCCCTGATGTCCTTTTTATTCCCGTTAAATATTTTGCCATTCTTAGAAGCTCACAACGTCTTTTTTCTATTCCCTTTTCTTCAAAATAACCCTTTACGTAACCTATAGCGGTCTTTTCCGCAATAGTTCCGACAGTCCCCGCCTTAAAGGTATTTCCCTCGCCAAATATTTCTTCCGTATATTTGTGTGCCGTAGCCTGATATTCTCCCGAAAAGTTAAGGTCTATATCCGGCTCTTTATCACCCTTAAAGCCTAAAAACGTCTCAAAAGGTATGTCAAATCCGTCTTTAAGCAATGGCTGTCCGCAAACGGGGCATAACATATCGGGCATATCGCACCCCGCTCCTCTTAAATATTTTTTTACCGTATCCGAGCTGAAATCGTTGTAATGACAGCTTGGACAATAATAATGCGGAGGCATAGGATTAACCTCTGTTATTTCCGCCATCGTAGCCACCAATGACGACCCGACGGAACCTCTGCTGCCTACCATATAGCCGTCTTCGTTGGATTTTTTTACCAACTTTCTTGCAATTATGTACATTACCGCATAACCGTTTCCAATTATAGATGTCAGCTCCTTTTCAAGTCTTATTTTAATCGGCTCAGGAATGGGATCACCATAAATTTCTTTTGCCCTGTCATAGCAAATCTCTCTTAACATAATATCCGAATTTTCAATAACCGGGGGGCATTTATCCGGTCTTACCGGAGATATTTTTTCTATAAGATCAGCTATAAGATTGGTATTTTTAACCACCACCTCATACGCCGTATCCTCTCCCAAATATGAAAATTCTTCAAGCATTTCATCAGTTGTTCTTATATAAACCGGAAGCTCATCGTCAAAATCCTTAAACTTCCTGCCATGAAGCAAAATCTTCCTGTATAATTCATCTTCTCTGTTCAAAAAATGTGCATCGGTTGTGGCTACTACAGGTCTATTTATTTTTTCCCCAAGCGATACTATTTTCCTATTATTCTCTCTTAATCCCTCAACCCCTTTCACTTTAATAAAACTGCCCTTAGTCAAATATGAATTATTTGATATGGGCTGAATTTCTAAATAATCGTAAAATGAAGCGACATTTTCAAGTACTTCATCGCTCTTCCCCCTCATTATTAGATCATACAGTTCGCCTTGCGAGCAGGCACTCCCCACTATCAAGCCGTCCCTGTGCTTTATAAGCTCACTTTTGGGTATTCTCGGGTTCCTGTTGTAATATTTGATATGTGACATTGATACCAATTTATAGAGATTTACTCTGCCGATGTCATTTTTGGCAAGCAAAATCACGTGGTTAGGTCTTGTCCCTCTTATCAAATCAATATTTCCTATTGACATTTTATTAAATTCTTCTAAGGTCTTTACCCCTTTTTCCCTTGCAATTTCCAACAAATGTAGCAAAATATGAGCGGTACAGGCAGCATCCTGATCCGCCCTGTGATGGTTAAGCAATTCAACTTTAAAATATTTTGCCAATGTATCCAGTTTATAATTTTTAAGCTTCGGCACCAATAATCTTCCAAGAATTACCGTATCAATAATAGTAGGATTAAAATCATAGCCCTGTTTTTTACATTCTTTCCTTATAAAACCGGTATCAAATTCAGCATTATGGGCCACAATCACACTGTCTTTTGCAAATTCTAAAAACTCCGGCAACACCTTTTCAATTCCGTCCGCATTCACCAAATCTATATCATCTATTCCGGTCAAATTTTTAATTTCAAAGGGTAGAGGTCTATGGGGATTTACAAAGCTTTGAAAAGTGGATATTACCTTATCATCACTTACTCTCACCGCTCCTATTTCTATAATATCATCAGATGTTTCATTTAATCCTGTAGTTTCAATGTCAAAAACCACATAGTCCGTATCTATCTCTTGCCCCTTAGGATTTTCCACTGCTCCTTTTAAATCATCTACCAAATACCCTTCCATTCCAAGTATGAGTTTAAAATCTTCAAAACCCCTTGCAATGTTGCTTGCAGCGGTAAAGGCGTGAACCACCCCATGATCGGTAATCGCTACCGCCTTATGCCCCCATGAATTGACCTGCTTAATCAAATCGGACACATCAATCATTCCGTCAAGCTCGCTCATCTTGGTATGACAATGCAGTTCTACCCTTTTTACCTCGGATTTATCCTCTCTTTTATTACCTAAAGAATTATTATTTTTTTTGATACCGAAAATATTACTTAATATCAGCTCCCTGTCATACTGATCTCTTATTACATTTCCCCTTACAGTAATGCTCTTTGCCGAATTAAATCTTTCTTCTAAAACTGCGGCATCCTTTTTTGTCAAAAACAGTTTCATATTTATGCTGTCGGTCAAATCGGTCAAAGAAAGAGTATATATTATCATCTGTCCTTGTTGATACTCCCTCTGCTCGCTTGCAAATATTTCGGCATTTATATAAACATCGTTACAAGGCCCTTCAATTTTATTAAGAGGTGTTATATTACCGGTTTCAAAAGGTTTGCCGTATAAAAGCCCGTTAGAAGCGTCTTCATTAAGTCCTGCTCTGTATCTTTTCTCTCCTGCTCCCTGAATACTACTAAGCTGAGGTTTTTGAAAATTTCCCTCTTTTTTTTCTACTGTAGGCTCCGCAGCTTTAAGCTTATAAACCATTTTTATTTCTAAAGGAACATCATGAAATAACTGCCTTTTAATCTCTCTTTCAATAGCAATCAAATCATCTTTCCTTACATTATCAGGCAAGTCACTTAAAAATATTGATATCAATGTCCTGTCATTGTTCACAACCAGTTTTTCTATTATATTATGCTTTGCAGCAGTACAAAGCCTATCCTCAATTATTAAATTGGGAAATATTCCTAATATAGCTTTCAAGCCGAACCCTCCTAAAATCTCTTTGCAATCCTTGTATTATAGTACCATAAATCGGGGTTCTTATCAATAATTTAAAGCTGTGAAAAACTTTATTTAATGCCCTCAAAATCCTTGTTTAATTCATCTGTAATTAATGACAAAACATATTTATTTTCCTTATCATCTATGTGTTTCATGAACTCAAAGAAATACAACGAGTCTTGGTCATATTTGGAATACATTTCCTTATCCAATATGGAATTTATAAAAATTATATTAGGCTTTATCTGTAATGCTTTTATATCCTCAACAGTTTCATCAAGCCTTTTTAAGCCCTTATAGTTGCCTGTAGAAACAAGAATCAACCTGCCCCTATCAAGCCAACCAAGCTCACAGGCTCTATGTAAATATTTAAGATTATTTCCAATATCTATTACATAACAATTCATATCCTTTAAAAACTTGTTTTTTGTCAACACGAGCCCGTTATACTCATAATCGTTTCCATTATGTACAAATCCGAAATCCTTTGCATAATAATCAAGATCGGACACAGGATCAAACTGCACATAGGCCGCCTTGGCACCACTGTTATTTAATTCCAACGCAAGACTCATAGATACAAAACTTGTTCCGATTGCTTTATTTACACCGAACAATATAATTATATTGTTAAAACTGTTCCATAATAATTTTTTATTAATATTATAAAAAACATAATTTTCATTTTTATCATAAACTGCAACAGATTCCGCAACCAACAGATCATCTGCATTCAGCTTTAAATCTTCTGTTTTAATTTCGTCTTTCGTTTCTTTTTTTATGTCTTCTCCTATCTTAACTTTACCATCTTCTTTATCAGATAATTCATCAACCGCAATATTTTTCTTTACATTCAATGACTTTCCTGAATTTCTTTTTATAGTTGCAACACTTTCATTATCGGATATTTTAATTTTTTCCTGTACAAGATTTTCAATATCCATCGTTTCCGTTTTTTCCTCTTTATCGGATAGGATATTTTTGATACAATTTAACAGTTTATACGACAGAGCGGAATTATCGCTTTCATTGAATACAATATAATTTTTGCCGCCGACAGAATTTCTGATAATATCATTATATTCCTCATTACTTAATCCCGAGGAATGTCTGGCTATAACAAAAAATCCCGATAAATCAGGAAATTTTTCTAAAATATTGGCTTTAAACAACAGTATAGACGTATAATCCGTATTTTGAAGAGCTCTGACATCGAGCAGGAAAAAATCAAGCTGCTCAATACCTCTCATTTTAACTCTGATAAACTCTTTAATATCCACATTTTTCCCTGAAATCACGGTAAATTCAGCATCCTTTACGCTCTGACATATATTATCCTTTAAATCATCAAAATCCGCCTGCATATACTCTAAAAAAAATATTTTGCTCATAAACCATTCTCCATTTAATTATCAAAACTACAATTTGCTTTTCCAAGCCGCTTTAGCGGGTACAGTCAAATCACATGTCAGCAGCTGCTTCCCACAAAAATATACCGGCAAAGAAATATCAAAACTTCCCTTAAGTTCGTAACGCTGCTCCCCACTATAGCCTGCCGTTTCGATAATATTTATGTTTAAATTACTGACCCTGTACATAATCATTCCCTTATTATCAATTAGCTTTATTGCACTTTCTCCATCGTATTCTATATTAAGAACATCTGCCAGCTCCCCTAAAATATCTCCGTAATCATTAATATTAACCCAAATCGGTTTTTCTACGCTGTCTATCAATGTTTCATTGCCACCGTCAAAGTTGCCCCCCATTTGTGTTCCCTCTCTCACTGTGGTAAATATTTCATCATAGTTTTCAATGGCTGTTGATAACATAGCTTTTTCATAGGCTTTTTCCACAATCCCGACAGTGACATATATCCTGAAATACTCAATAAATGCGGACAACACAATCACCACGGCAACTATAATAAATGAAGCATATATATACGCACTTGCCCTATTTTCTTTCAACTTGCCGATCATTTATAATAAACCTCGCTCCTTGAAACGGCACATACCGCAATAGGTATATTTATCGGTATTCCTATAATTTTGAAATTATACCCTGTTGTAATATCCACCACTATTTCATTGTTTAACTGCACCTTATATCCGTCAAAAAAATCACTTTTAGAATAATCAGGGCTTAAATCCTGTAATTGCATCTTTTCCCTATACTCCTCTATTCTATAAACCGCCTCTGAAGTCAATCCTCCCTCCACAGAAATCACTCTCGCGACATTATTAGCATAGACATTTATTTTATGTATATACGCAAATATAGGCATAATAGCAACTATTATTGCGATTATCACCATAAACATAATAAGAACAAAGCTGAATTCTATATATACTCCTCCCCTTTTTTCTTTCAATTTTTTCTTTAAAAAGCAATACATAAAAAAGCTCCTTATAAATATGAAGGTCTGTTTATCTGCAACAAATAAACAGCTATAGTTACAAAATACATCAACATCATAGCTGCCAAAATAAAAAACTGATATTTCTTTATCTTCTCCGGTTGCTTTGCCGCTCTATCCTCCAAATTCTGCAATTCCATCACATCTAAATCGTGTGACAACATTTCAAAATAATTTCTCATATCATCGCCCCTTATCACCCCTATAAGCCCCCTTACTATGTCAGAAACAGCTCCGATACTTAGACGGCTCTCAAATCTTACCAATGCCGCCTCATAGTTGGAACTTTTCATATCGGCTAAAACTATTTCAAGCTCCTTTTTTAATGTCTTATTAGAGGTTTCGATATACCGTTCTATTATGCTGACTATATCACGGGTGTTCTTTATCTCCTGTGTTACTGTGGCACAAAACCTTGGAAGCTCGCCCTCTATCTCTCCTCTCTTTAGCTTATAATTGGTTTCCAAATCACTTGAACACTTAAAATAATAAATTAAAGAAGCAAAAAACATTCCCATAGATAAAATCGGAAATATAAAATATAATAAAAGAGCTATAATACATAAAACCGAAGTTTTAGTAATCTGATTTGCAACAAAATCTTTTGCGGTAATATCTACATCATAATATCTGAGATAGGTTTTAATCTTAATCAATCTCTCTTCCGGAATATTTAAACGCTTTCCTACAAAAACAGTGAGAGTTTTTATAAATATATCTAAAATGCTCGTCTTATCACCCATTTTACTTAATCTGCCCGCCACCATATATGTTTTTAAGCTTGGTAGCCTGAACAAAAACATAAACACTCTGTAAATTCCATAAGTGTATAAAATAAAAGCCGATACTATAATTATATAAATCATAAAAAACTCCTTATCTATGATATTCAATCGGTCTTGTGAGTCTTAAAACATTGGCGGAGCAAACAGCCACAATGGTGACTATAACGCCTATAGTGATATGCCCTGACTTAGTATTTATTAAAATTTTATACCATTCTCTATTTAAAACATAAAAAACCGGCACATTAAAAAACAATATAAGCACCATAAAAATATATTCTCTAACAGGTCCATAAAGCACACTTTCCAAGCGTACACTTACAATTCTTATATAACTTAATTTTTTAACAATGGTAGGTAAAGTAAACCTTAAACCGCTATCCCCCTGACAATTTATTAAGGCATTGCACCATTCTTCAAACACCGAATTATTCAAGGAATTTTTTAACACTCGTATGTTTTGCCTTATATCGGAATTTACATAATCACAATTAAAAATGAAATTTTGAAACAGTCGTTTTACCGGCTGATGTATATAAGCTATGTTCTCTTCCACCGCTATCACTATATTTTCATTCCTTATATAACTGTTGGTAATAATTGATAAGGCGGTTTCCAGCTCCTCTTGAATCATTTTTTTCAGCTTCACCCCTCTGTTTCTCATATAAACAAAGGGGGCTGCTATTGCTATTGCAAAAAGTGGGGGAACTAAAAACAAATTCATAGTTATCAGACATACAAAGATTGACAAAACGCCAAGAACAAAGGAGCTGAAACAAACCAAAGGAAATTCCGCCTGTTTATCAAGCAATTTTAATATCTCCTCAGTATCATAGATTAGTTGAACAAATCCTTTTCTTTCCTTTTTACCCTTTGCCAGCTCAATTCTCTTTAATATCGTTTCCTCCTTTGGAGAAAAAATAGTAACTATATCTCTTTTTATCTGCTTTCTGTCAACTTTAAATATTTTTATTAAACCGTAGCTGATGAAAAACAGTATTACAAACTTGCTGATTATCATATATTTCTCCAATCTTAATGAAGTCTTTAAAGCATCAGAACAACTTCAATAAATCTTCCGTAATAGTCCTGTTAATTAAATTTAACCTCAAACTTTCACTGATACTGCTGACCTTTCTGAAATGTCCGTCTATTTTCAATCTTCCGTTTTCATCTTCTTCATTTTTTACAATCACATACTCATAAAGTGTCTGTATCTGCCATTTCCCGTTTTCATCTAAATAACTTTCAGTTATTTCTTTAATTCGTCTGACGTTATCTCCGTCTTTTCTAATATATACTATTATAGGAAATGCCTCTTTACACAGCCTCTCCAAAGTGTCCTCTCCCATACTTACTCCCATCTTACATAAGGTCACCATTCTCCAATATGTGGCTCTACAGCTGCCGGCATGTGTGGTGGTTAAGACGGCGTGCCCCGTCCTCGCCGCCTCCTGTGCGGCGTTCGCTTCCTTTCCTTTCATCTCACTCACTATAATTACATCGGGATTCATAGTCAGTGCAGTTTCCAATAATTTATCCTGATCCACAATTTTACCTTGGTCTTCCGGCTTTTTCGTATGCGTATGCACCACATTGTTTATAACCTTTCCGTCCTCATCTCTTTTGGTGAGATCAAATTCTCGTACGTCCTCTTCTATACAATACACCCTTTTTTCATCGGGTACCTGACTTGCCAAGTACATAAGCAATGTGGTCTTTCCGCTGCCGGTTTCTCCGGTTATACATATACTTATACCGTATCGGGTCAATATGCTTAAGATGTCAAGCATCTGTTTTGTCGCTGTGCCCCTATTTACAAAATCTTCCTCTTTAAACCTCTTGGGATTTATAATTCTAAGGGAAGCGGATATCCCCGCCGCCTTGTCTATTACCCCCTCACCTAATATCGTCAGCCTTATTCTGTTGTGCAGATGCCCCCTCACTATAGGTCTGCTCCTGTCAATAACCATATCGCTTTCCTGCTTAAGAAGCCTTTTTATAACATCAATGGAATGTTCAGCGGATCTGAAAGCCTCTTCTGTTGACAACACCTCTCCGGTATCATAATGTACCTTTATATCATCCCATCTGTTTATATTTATCTCTTCTATATCCGCTCTGCTTTCATCAAGCAATGGTGTTAATATGGACAGCTGTGCCATTTCATTATATATTTTTTGTACCAATATTGAACCGCTATAGCCCTTTACTCCCAACCTGTTATCTCTTAAAAACTTACTGATTACATTTTTCAGTTGTTCTTTCAGTGCTGTTTTCTTGTTCAGATCCTTATTATCAGAGCCTGCCATAATTCCTGAATAATTTTCACTGATAAAATTTTGCACCATTGCATAGACATTTTCAAAATTTAAATATTTAATTCCCTCGTCAATATAATCTTCATACATTCAATCACCTTACTTTATCTCTTTTTAAAAATAACCCTCTACCAACCTTTAAATCGGGTTGTTTCAATATTTCCTTATTTATAATATTATTTAAAATTTTATCATATTCACAATTAAATAATACGGAAGCTTCACCCTCCAATACCCTCCTGTACAATTTTTCATCAAAGGCAAGCTCATAACGCAGATTGTCATATTTCATTCTGTAAACCTCGGAGGGCTCATAATATTTTGTATTTGAAAGTATACTTATATGCCTGTTCAAATTAAATCTGCCGTCAAGCAGAAGCTTTAAATTGCTGTCAAAAAAGAAACTGTCCTTTAGCCCCGTGCCTGCCAACCTGAATACGATATCAGCCATTTCAAGTGCCACGGTTGTCAGCATATTGCTGCTTATATCGGATACACAGTCAATTATTATATAATCAAATATTTTTTGTAATTCATTTAATCTCTGTAAAACATTAAATTTTGTAAAAACCGGATAACTAAATAGATTTTCTCCCGGTTTATAGCTTAGATAAGCTAAATTATTATAACCTTTAACCGCCATTAAATAACCATATATCTCATCTATATCAATATCCTTTTGCCAAATATCTCCCATACTTACAAAATTTTTTTCATTTGGATATATCCAAGCAATATCTACAGCCATACTCTCGGTGTAAATCACTAAAATTTTGAACTTTCCCTTAGATAAATTTACAGCCATTCTGGTGGATAATATACTTTTGCCGCTATTAGGCGATCCCCATACCGCAATTATCATACATTTGCCTTTCATTAAATTTTGATAAACCGCTCAACCTCTTAAGACTTGCCTTTTTCATATTCACTATCCTCTTCAACAAACCTATTTTCTTCTTTTTCCAGTTCTTCAAAATAAGTTTCCTGAGTCAGTAAAAGCTTTTCTTTCATTTCATCATTATTTCTGCTCTTTAAAGCCAAATGAACTGCCGCCTCTCCCTCATACCCTGAAAGCTCAGCTACCTGCATTTTGTTCGCCAATAATGTTACGGTAGCCAATTTTTCCAATTCATTTGAATTTGTGTTATCCGTATCGGATTTTATAGACTTCTTATCTGTTCCGCTTTCCTGTGTGGTGCTTAAAACCTCCATATACATAAGGCTGTCCGGCATCTCACATACCGTAACCCCCTCATCGTCTTTTCTTTTTACAACCACACTCACAATATCCCCTCTTAAAAGCTTGCTTGATAATCCTGCGGCATAGTTTTGGACGGTTACCGATATGGCATATTTGTTGTCCGGAATATCATTTAAATATAAATCCTGTTCCACAGGAATATCGCTTAAAGACTCTTTTACAACATACATTTCAGGATACAGAGCGGTTTTGGCATATTTTCCCACAACCGATTTTTTATTTCTGATTATCTTACTTGAAATGTTAAAAATGCCGATTTGTACAGTTTCGACATCTTCATTCTTTATTAATGCCCCTGCCTTTATCGGTCTTTTTACCTTAACCACCTCTCCTTTTTTCTCAAGAGCCGATGAATATATCGGAGTTAATACAAAACTGACTAAAAGTCCGGTAATAATTGATAAAATCCCTATAAAAATATGGCTTCTAACTATTCTTTTCAAAACAACACCTCCTCATATGAAATATGAAATCAAATATCCTACAGATAAATAAGGTATCATAGGCACTTCACCTTTCTTACCGAAATTTATAATTATCATTAAAACCGATCCTATAATAACCCCCGAAACTGACGCTCCAAATCCTAAGAATATGCTGTTTGCAAACATAAATTTAATATCCCCGCCTCCTATAAAATCAAACTTTAAGGTCAGGATAAGTATAAACAGCGTTTGCAAAACTGCATATAACAGATAAAAATATAAACAAAAATTGAAAATTCCATATTTCATCACTGCCATAATAATTATTATAATATTTACAATATCCTTAATTTTTCTGTATTTTATGTCATAAATCGACGAAAACAACAGTACAATCAAATAAAAACAAAGCATTAGCCTCTAAAATTAAAGCCCTCTCTTATCTTGTTCGTTAAAGTCGGTAATATTGTATCCTTTGTGATGGCATACAGTCCTGCTAAAAATGCGAGACCGATAACCACCGCTAAAATATATTTAAATGATTCGTCTAACCAATTTCCGCTGTCATCTGTCAATTTATTATTTATCTTTTTGGAAATCTTTTGTAATTTAAGGTCCATATATGCCATAAGACCGATATATGTGTTGTTCATTCTATAAAAAATATTTTTTAACCTATTCATAATAAATCCCCCATTAAAAAATTTAATAATATTTACCACATTCCTGACAGAATTGCTAATCCTTTTATCCCCCGTAAATACGAGCGCAATCATTATTCAAAGATTATGGCGTATAACTTATGCTTCGTTATTTCTGTACCCTATGTAATTAAAGAAATTAATCTGATGTCAAAGAATTATTTTTATAAATTGATTTTTAATGACAGTGAATATACATTCAGAAAATATTATATCCGGTCGCTCCCTTCTCATAATGAAAATCAGGCTGTGGTTATTCAGTTGTCAAAGAACAAAAATTATCTATTTAGAATTTTATCTAATAGCAAATTAAATTTTATCAATACTCTATCCAAAAAATTTGTGTTATCACTATCTGATTCGGTTATCTCCTGTTCATAAAAGCTGTTTTCTTCTATTTTAAATTTCTCTATTTGCTGTAATTCTTTATTACTCCTATAGTATTTGTTTACCGCTCTTTCAAGGACGTTCCCTACAAAAAATCTATCTCGAATAACATCATTATTCAGTTCTTTTATAATAGATTCGCATTTTTTATCATCAGCATTTATATTCTCCTGAAAATAACCGATTAAACTCTTCAAACTTTCTTTCAGATCATTTTTTACATAAGGAATATAGCAAAAGTAAAAGCTTTCCTTATTCGGGTCAACAAAAATGCAGTCCTCATTAAGTAAAATACAGCTCTCATCTAATAAAAATTCATCTATTGAAACTACAGCCATTAATAAAGATTGTAAAAATTGAAAAATAAATGAATAAACTATATTCTCCTGCTCAACGTACTCCTTTATAGAAACCTTTTGAGTGGTATCAAACAAATAGTCTATTTTGTTGTCAAACACTTTAAAACTGAATTTTAGTAAATTGGAAATATTATTTTCAGATAACATTCTTAATTGAAATTTCGACAGATTTGATAAATCAAAGCCCTCAAATCTGACATAACTGTTCTGCAAATCTCTTTGAATCTTCATATTCTCCCTCTTAAACATAAATAGACTATTCTTTTCCGGATTCGTTTTTAATAATCTTAATCATATCAAGAGTCAGCCTTGTCTTCCTAATTATATCTACGGCATTTTTCTTTACTGCCGTTCCTTTTTCATTAATCCTGAAAAATTTATCACTGCTCAAGAACGGAACATAATTATAGGATTTGGCTTTGATTTTAGAAACTAAAAGATTATTGTGCTCTTTCATTGAAGCCGCACCGTAAAAATATCCTACAGACATAGTTTTACTGCTGTTAAATCCGTTGTACTCATTGATTTTTTTCAATAAGTCTTCCTGATTACAGGAACATGCCGATATAGCGCCTCCATATGCGTTAGCTGAGATTATAGCTCTGCCATGAAGAAAAAATAAAATATAAATCAATAATATAATCATTCCTAAAATTATAGGAAAAAGCATAGAGGCTTCTACCGTCAAATAAGCTCTTAATTTATTCTTTCTAATAAAAAAATTATATAAGCGATTAAAATTGAAGGCAGAAACGGAACGCTGTCTTTTAACTTTTTCTTTCCAAAAATCCATAATCCCCCTACCAAACAAGCATTTATAATCAAACTTGTCAGCAAAATCCTTGCTCCAATCCAAAAGGAAAAGGCAAAGAACAACATAGTAAATATCAGGCTGTCACCATATCCCAACAACTCTTTGCTGATATATGAAAACAGAATAAAAATCAGACTGAATAGAATATCAACCAAAATATCGGATAAGCCGGTTTTACTTAAAAGCCTGAAACTGATTGAACAGATAATGCCCGAAAATACTAACATTTTGCTGATATTCATAGACCTTATATCCTGATAAGATGCAATCACCAATAAGACAAGTATTACAAATTTCAAAAAGTCCATATCAATTACCGCAGCTGCTGCAACAAGGATAAATACTTTCCACTTCGCTTAGACGTTTTTCGACTATATTCCTGAAAATAGCCGTACAATCAGCTTTTGTATGATAACTGTTTCCATAATCCGTTATAAAATAGCTTGAAACACCTATGCTTGCACATCGAGGACAAGGATAGTATTTCCCCCCTGATTTATTCCTTGCATTCTTTAAAAATTCAGAAGAAATCGGCTTGGTTTTGATATCAAGATACTTGCAATGC
>CAUUGW010000006.1:0-20620 GCA_963544785.1 uncultured Lachnospiraceae bacterium
CAAAGCTTCCTTTTTCTTTTCCGAATGTTACTTCATACTTCTTCTGATCTACAAACGGTACTTCCATCTTTACTTCTACTTCTTTTTTATCAGCAGACAGTTTAACCTCTTTAACCGCATTATCTACAATGCTGTTTTCCTGTGTAACCTTGATGTCTCTCTTATCTACCTTATCAAGCTTGTCGGCTGTCGACATTGTAAATGTATATGCTCCTGTCTGCTTTACCGCAAACGGATTGATTACGGAAACGTTTAACTTCGCTGTCAGCTTCTTTCCTTTTGCGTTTGCCTCTCTTGTCTTGATTGTCAGAGTAGCTGTTCCCGTGTTTACTCCGGTGTAGGTGTACTTTCCGTCACTTATTTTCTCTACAGATACAACGGCGTCGTCTGATGTCTTTACGGATATGCCGATGTTCTTAGTCTTTGCAGGTGAGAACTTTACATATTTTACGTCTGCTGTAGACTTCTTTGATTTTCTTGTAGCCACGATTGTCTTAGTCTGTCCGACCTTAATCATTGAACTCTTAGGAGCTTTAATGCTCTTTACCTTAGCCGTTTTCTTAGCTAAAGGACTTATAGGAGCCATAGTCAATACCATAGCTGCCGTTAATGAAATTGATAAAGCTTTAGTGAATAATTTTTTGTTATTCATAATAACCCTCCTAAATATACCTATAAAATACTCTTCTGTTATAATGCGATAATCAGTCTACCATCAATGCACTTTTATGTCAACGGTAAATCTTTTACGATAGATTTCGTGTAAATTCCGTATATCAGACGATGCTGTTGTATCTGTAGAGAAAATAGGCTACAAAAAACACCCGTACATCTGCATAAATACGGGAACAGCCGCACTTTAAGTACCTTTTATTTAAAATATTCCACAGCCGCTTTAAACATCTGCATATCGTATTTCCCATAGACATTTTTGTATAAACCGTAGCCGATTCTTTCAGAGTGTCCCATCTTTCCGAAAACTCTTCCGTCCCTTGATACTATTCCCTCTATAGCACAGGTTGAGCCGTTCGGATTATGTCTTATATCTAAGGTCGCATTCCCCTGAAAGTCCACATATTGTGTCGCAATCTGCCCGTTTTTATAAAGCTCTTTAACTACGGTATCTCTTGCGATAAATCTGCCCTCACCGTGTGAAACGGGCACATTATAAATCTCCCCTACCCTCGTATTTTTAAGCCAGGGAGAATTGTTTGTCGCTATCCTTATTCTTGCAATCATAGACTGATGCCTGCCTATAGTATTTATAGCCAATGTAGGAAAGTTTTCATCAGTATCAATAATCTTTCCGTACGGCAAAAGACCCATCTTTATCAAAGCCTGAAATCCGTTGCAAATCCCTGCCATAAGTCCGTCTCTATTGTCCAAAAGATCGGATACCGCTTCTTTTATCAGGGAATTTCTAAAAAATGCCGTAATAAATTTTCCGCTGCCGTCAGGCTCATCTCCTGCCGAAAATCCTCCCGGAATAAACACCATCTGACTGTTTTTTAATTCCTTTGCAAACCCCTCTATACTCTTTTCTATCTTTGAAAAATTCAGGTTGTTTATTACAAAAATTTCAGCATCAGCTCCCGCCTCATAAAAAACTTTGGCACTGTCATACTCACAGTTGGTTCCCGGAAATACAGGTATCAATACCTTAGGTTTAGCTGTCTTAATTCTTGAAGAAGTAATCTCACCGTCATTAAAGCTTAAATTTTTAACTTGTGTTTTATCATAAAATACCTTTGACGGATACACACTTTCAAGCTTGCTCTCATAAGAATTAAACAAATCATTTAAAGAAAGCACCTCATCTTTATAAGAAATAATCTCATCTTCACAAATAATACCGATTTCACGCCCTAAATCTATATCTTCGACTACTTCTAATACAAACGCTCCATAATTATCCCTAAATATCTCATCTATTGATAAGCTGTCATTAAACTTAAAGCCCAGAAAGTTTCCTATAGCCATTTTAAAAACGGCTGCCGCCACTCCCCCAAATCCTAAAGTATAGGCTGATACTATCTTTTTTTCTTTTATAAGCCTATTTACCTCGTTAAAAATATTTATCATATCTTCCTTAACAGGTAGGCGATTCTCATCAAATTCAGGTTTTACATAGACAACCTTATGTCCTACACCCTTAAATTCAGGTGAGATAATATCATCAATATTATCGGTAGTCACCGCAAATGATATAAGTGTCGGAGGCACTGAAATATCCTCAAATGTACCGCTCATAGAGTCTTTGCCGCCTATTGCAGCGGTTTTGTAATCCATCTGCGCCTTATATGCTCCGAGCAAAGCCGCAACCGGCTTACCCCAGCTCTTTTCGTCCTTAAGCTTTTCAAAATATTCCTGAAATGACAAATAGATATTTTCATAGGAAGCACCCACAGCTATAAGCTTACATAATGACTCGATAACCGCCATATAAGATCCGTGATACGGACTTTTTTCGCTGATGAACGGATTATACCCCCAAGACATTATACTACAGGTCTTTGTATCACCGTTTTCAAGTGCCACCTTATTTACCATAGCCTGAATAGGCGTCAATTGATTTTTACCTCCTAAGGGCATAAGAACGGTTCCGTGTCCTATGGTAGAGTCAAAACGCTGTATTAAGCCGTTTTTAGAGCATACATTTATATCTGAAATTACGTTAAAATAGTTTTCTCTAAAACCTGTTTTTAAAGAATTTTCATAAAAATTAAGCTTATTTACTTTAGCGGTTACGTGTTTTTTTGCCCCGTTTGTATCAAGAAATTTTCTGGAAATATTTACAACCCTCGCTCCCCTACAGCTCATAGTAAGGTAATCATCGGATTTTACCCTTGCCACAACTACCGCACTTATATTCTCCGTATCGCAGATTTTTAAGAACTCTTTAACACTTTCCTCTTCTATTACAACAGCCATTCTCTCCTGTGACTCGCTTATTGCAAGCTCCGTTGCATCAAGCCCCTCATATTTTTTAGGAATTTTATCAAGGTCAATATCAAGACCGTCTGCAAGTTCCCCTATTGCAACGGACACTCCGCCTGCACCGAAATCATTGCATTTTTTTATCATACGACAAAGCTTTTCGTTCCTGAAGAGCCTTTGTATCTTACGCTCCTCCGGAGCATTGCCCTTTTGCACCTCAGCCGAACATTCGGTAACCGATGTGACATTGTGGGACTTTGAAGAGCCTGTAGCACCGCCTATACCGTCACGTCCGGTCTTTGCACCTATAAGAACCACCACGTCCTTATCAGACGGTTTTTCTCTTCTCACCTTTTTTGCGGGAGTCGCCGCTATAACCGCTCCCACCTCCATACGCTTTGCCGTATAACCGTTATGATAAATCTCATCTACTATACCGGTAGAAAGTCCTATCTGATTTCCATAGGAAGAATAACCGCAAGCCGCCTTTGTAACTATCTTTCTTTGTGCAAGCTTGCCCTTTATCGTATCCGCTATGTTACTTAGCGGATTGCCCGCACCTGTAAGTCTCATTGCGGAGTAAACATAGGCTCTTCCCGATAACGGATCTCTTATTGCTCCGCCTATGCAGGTGGCAGCTCCCCCGAACGGCTCAATTTCCGTAGGGTGGTTATGTGTTTCATTCTTAAACAGGATTAAATACGGCTCTATTTTGCCGTCAACGTCCACATCACACTTGATTGTACAGGCATTTATCTCATCTGATTCATCAAGATTTTTTAAGCTCCCGTTCTTTTTTAAATATTTGGCTACGATTGTACCCATATCCATAAGTGTAACAGGTTTTTTAATATTAAGCTCTTTTCTTTTACTCAAATAATCATTATATGTATCAAGGAGCAATTTATCCTCAAAACTTATATTATCTAAAATCGTATTAAAGGTGGTATGTCTGCAATGATCCGACCAATATGTATCTATTACCCTTATTTCAGTGATTACAGGATCTCTTTTTTCATCATTTTTAAAGTATTCCTGACACAGCTTAAGATCCTCAATATCCATAGCAAGACCCGTTTTTTTGTGAAATTCTTCAAGATCTGACACACTGTAGGTATTAAAACCTTTTAAGATTTCCACATCTTTTGCTTCATCGTAATCAGGAGTAATAAACTGCCTTTTTTCAAGGCTTGCAACCCTTGCTTCCACAGGATTTACCACGTATTTTTTTATACTTTCAAGTTCGCTTTCATTGATATTTCCGTAGAGTGCATAAATCTTTGATGAATGTACCGTAGGGCTTTCATTATTTGACAATAATTCAAGACATTGCCTTGCAGAATCCGCTCTTTGGTCAAATTGCCCGGGCAGATATTCTACCGCAAAAAATCTTGCATCTTTAATATCAAGCTCAAAAAAAACATTGTCCATAGGCGGCTCTGAAAATACGGTATTGATACTCTTCTTAAATAATTCGTCAGAAATGTTGTCTACAAAATAACGGTTTAATATACGCACCCTATTTACACTTTTTATTCCGAGAAATGAATGTATTTCCGACAACAGCCCCTTTGCCTCAACGGCAAAATCTTCTTTTTTTTCCACCAAAATCTGATACAGCATTCTTACCTCCCTTGCGTATTTAACGCATTTAACGCCTTTTGCCCTATGTCAAGCCTGTAATATGAATTCTTAAAGCTTATCTCATTTACCGAACTGTAGGCGTCTTTAATTGCAGATGACAGAGCATCGTTAATTGCAGTAACACCCAAAACTCGCCCTGAATCTGTAAAGAGCTTTCCATCTTTTTTTACAGCTCCTGCAAAAAACACCTTATCCCTTACACTGTCAGGGACCGTTATTTCAAAGCCCTTTTCATAAGACTTAGGATAGCCTTCAGATGCCATTATTACACAACAGGCGCTCTTATCTGAAAATTCCACCATAGTATCTTTTAATCTTTCTTCCGTCACAGCCTGCATTATCGTGAACAAATCGGATTTTAAAAGCGGTAATACCACCTGTGTTTCCGGATCTCCGAATCTACAGTTGTATTCTATCACCTTAGGTCCTGTTTTTGTGAGCATAAGTCCGAAATAAAGACAGCCCTTAAAGGTTCTGCCCTCCTTATTCATACCCTCGACAGTAGGAATAAAAACGGTTTTCATACATTCATCGGCAATTTCTTTTGTATAATAGGGATTGGGTGCAATACAGCCCATACCTCCGGTATTTAAACCTGTATCATTATCACCGCTTCGTTTATGATCCATTGATGAAATCATAGGAACTATGGTTTTTCCGTCCGTAAACGCAAGCACCGATACCTCCACACCTTGCAAAAATTCCTCAACTACAATGTTGTCTCCGCTTTTTCCGAATTTTTTATCAACCATAATCGAATTTACGGCATTCTTTGCATCTGCTAAATTATCGGCTATTATTACACCCTTGCCGAGTGCCAAACCGTCCGCCTTTATTACTATAGGGAATCTTTGCTTTTCTATATAACTTAAAGCCTTTTTAGGATCATTAAAGACCTCATAATCAGCCGTCGGAATATCATATTTTTTCATAAAATTCTTGGAAAAGCTCTTACTGCCCTCTATTATTGCGGCTTTTTTATCAGGTCCGAAACAGGCAATTTTTCTATCATTAAGGGCGTCCACCATTCCTAAAACCAGCGGGTCGTCGGGAGATACCACCACATAATCAATCTTCTTTTCTTCAGCAAAATTAACGACCGCATCTATATCCGTAGCTTTAATATTAACACATAAAGCCTCTTTAATACCGGCATTCCCGGGCAATGCAAAAATCTCATCTATACTGCTGTTTTCTTTTAATTTCTTTATAATGGCGTGCTCACGACCGCCGCCGCCTATCACTAAAATTCTCATATCCCTATCCTTTAAAATCAATGATGAAAAAGTCTAAGTCCTGTGAAACTGAGTACCATATCAAATTTGTCACAGGTCTTAATAACATCATCATCTCTAACTGAACCGCCAGGTTCTACAACATACTTTGCACCGCTTTTATATGCTCTTTTTATATTGTCACTGAATGGAAAAAATGCGTCCGAACCCACAGACACTCCGCTTACCTTAGATAAATATAAAGCCTTTTCTTCTTTTTCAAGCCTCTCAGGTCTTGTAATAAAATAATTTTGCCAGATATCATCATCACATACGTCCTCTTCGTATTCATTTATATAACCGTCAATCACATTATCTCTTACTGCCCTTTTTATATCACTTTTAAACGGCAAACTTAAAACCTTTTCGTGCTGTCTTAAAAACCATACATCAGCCTTATCTGCTGCAAGTCTTGTACAATGTATCCTTGATTGTTGCCCCGCCCCTATTCCTATTGTTTGTCCGTTGTAGGCAAAACACACCGAATTTGACTGGGTATATTTTAAGGCTATCATTGAAAGGAGCAGATCCTCTTTCACACTTTCGGGAAGCTCCTTATTTTTTGTCACAATATTATTCAAGATATCCTTTGTAATAACGCTGTTATTTCTGCTCTGCTCAAAGGTAATTCCGAACACCTGCTTTTTCTCCATATCATCAGGTACATAATTTTCATCAATCTGCACTATTGCATAATTACCGCCCTTTTTTTCTTTCAACATCTTTAAGGCATCAGGGTCAAATGCAGGTGCTATTATTCCGTCCGATACCTCTCTTTTAAGAAGTTTTGCAGTAGTTACATCACATTTATCGGATAGGGCTACGAAATCTCCGAAAGAACACATTCTGTCAGTACCCCTTGCTCTTGCGTAGGCACAGGCTATGGCGGAGTCATCAAGCCCCTCTATATCATCTACAAAATAAGCCTTTTTTAAGGTGCCTGATAATTTTTCTCCTATCGCTACGGAAGTCGGCGATACGTGCTTAAAAGATGTGGCACAGGGTTTTCCTAACGCATTTTTTACCTCTTTTACCAGCTGATAGGCATTAAAAGCATCTAAAAAATTGATATATCCGGGTCTGCCGTTTAATATGGTAATAGGCAAATCCTTAAGCTCTTCCATATATATTTTGGCTGTTTTTTGATTCGGGTTGCAACCGTACTTTAAGCTATATTCTTTCATTTGAGTTCTCCTTACATCAAATGTCTGTTAAACATTCTTTTTTCTTTTTTTCCTGTCTTTATATCAATAAATTCCACAAAAAGTGAAATCCTGTTCTTCTCAAACAGATTATTCCAAATATCAGATGCAAAACTGTCAATATCATCAGGAATAATTACGCTTTTAGGCTCACCCTCAAAAGCGACGGGAGTGTTATCAACATTTTCATAGGTGTGAATGAAATGCCCTAAATTATCTGTCGCTTCATAGTTAAAGAAATATCTGTAACATTTTGTTCCGCTCTCATCAGAGGCCTTTAAGATACTCAGCTTATAAGAAAAATTGTCATTTTCTTTGCTTATTATTCCACTTATCCTCGGCGTATAAATCGGAGGATCAGGCTCGAATGTGTGAGTATACAGTGCCTCCTCAAATGTAGAACCGTTTTTTATATATTCATAAATTGTATCCGTCTGTGCGCCGTTGGTGACTATTATCTTATTCTCAATATTTCTTATAGGTGCATATATAATTAAAGTAGGATCTTTAACCTTTTTTTCATCAAACGGCTTGGTTAAAAGAGTATCACCCTCATTTACAAAAATCCTGTTTTGACTGTTTTCACTTCTTCCGGTCAAAAAATAAGCTATTGCTATATTATTTTTGCTTTTTCCTATTATTATCCCTCTTCCAAAGTAGACATTTTCTTTTAATATATCTTCTATATTTTTATGCTTTAACATCTCTTTCTCCTAATATTTGTTTCGATACAAGTTCCACGGATTTTGGAAGTATTATATGCTCCGCCTGTTTCATAACCCTTAATTGCAATTTTTCTTCCGTATCATTTTTATATACCCTTACCGCCTTTTGCATTATTATTTCTCCGTCATCTGCTATCTCATTTACGAAATGCGTGGTGGCTCCGGTTATTTTTACTCCCTTTTCAAGCACCCTTTTATGTACAATAAGACCATAATAGCCTTTGCCGCAAAATGCCGGAATTAAGGACGGGTGAACATTTATTATTCTATTCTCATAATGCTTTATAAAATGCTTGGATAAAATACTTAGAAAGCCTGCTAAAACTATCAAATCAATGTCATTTGCCTTTAACAGCTCAAGCATTTTCTCTTCTCTTTTTTCAAGGGTCGGATAATTAAGCTTATCCACTATCTCCGATTTTATCTTTGCATTTTTTGCTCTTTTCAGGGCATAGGCGGAAGCGTTACTCGATATTACAAGCCTTATCACTCCGCTTTTTATCACAGTACTGTCAATTAAAGCCTGTAAATTAGTTCCTCCCCCTGATACAAGCACCGCTATATTTATTTTTTCCTTTTTTTTAGCCATATCAGCTCCAAGTTATTCTAAAATTATCTTATCTTTATGCCTTATTATTTTCCCTATTATATAGGCTGTTTCTTTCTCATCTTCAAGGATTTTAAGTGCCCTTTCCTTATCCTTGTCAGCCACTGTTACAGCCATTCCCACACCCATATTAAAGGTGTTGAACATATCGTGTTCACTGATGTTTCCGGTTTTTTGAATAAGCTCAAATATAGGAAGTACCCTTATAGATGCTCTGTCAATTTTTGCACAAAGCCCGTCGGGTATCATTCTTGGAATGTTCTCATAAAAACCACCGCCTGTTATGTGCGAAATTCCCTTTACATTTATCTCTTTAAATAAGGAAAGAACAGATTTTACGTAAATTTTGGTAGGCGTTAAAAGAGTGTCTATTATCTCTTTTTTACTATAATCATTTAAGTCAAATACCTTTCTTACTAAGGAAAACCCGTTAGAATGAACCCCGCTTGATGCAAGTCCTATTACCACATCTCCCTCATTTATAAGGCTGCCATTGATAACTTTGTCCTTGTCTACAACACCGGTGCTGTATCCTGCCAAATCATATTCATCTACAGGGTAAAATCCCGGCATCTCCGCTGTTTCTCCGCCTATTAACGCCACTCCTGCCATTTCACAGCCGTCGCAGACCCCCTTTACAATCTGTTCTATCTTTTCCGGAATATTTTTTCCGCAGGCAATGTAATCTAAGAAAAATAAAGGCTCGGCTCCGCAACAAATAATATCATTTACACACATCGCCACACAGTCAATGCCTATGGTATCGTGCTTATCTGCAAGAAAAGCAAGCTTTAATTTGGTACCCACTCCGTCAGTTCCGCTTACCAGAACCGGTCTTTTTATATTTTCTATATTAAGTTCAAACATTCCTCCAAAACCGCCCAAATCAGAACAAACGCCGCTCGTTTCAGTCCTTTTTATGTGCGACTTCATAAGAGATACCGCCCTGTACCCCGCCGTAATATCGACTCCTGCGTCCTTGTATGCCTGTGAACTTGATTTTTCGTACATTTTTACTCCTTTTTATTCCAACAATATGTGCAAAGATTTTCTTCTTTAAGTCCTATCGCTTCTATTAACCCTTCTAAAGACTGAAAACCTATAGACTTAAGATGCAATTTTTCACACATAGCCTTTCGCATATTTTTGCCGCGCTCAGTCTTTGCATCACTGTATTCATCTATATATTTTAAACCCGTATCTCCCTCAAGCTCCATTATTACTCTTCTTGTAATCAGCTCCATTTCACTATTTGTCCGTGAAAAATTAAGATATCTGCAAGGATACATAATGGGAGGTGCGGCGGAACGCATATGCACCTCTTTAGCTCCGTTTTCATATAAGAAATCTACAGTTTCTCCTATCTGTGTTCCTCTGACAATAGAGTCGTCTATAAGCAATAGTGTCTTATCCGTAATTAACTCGTTTACCGGTATTTGTTTCATTTTTGCAACCTTTTGTCTGTCCTTTTGACTTGAGGGAATAAAGCTCCTTGACCAAGTCGGTGTATATTTTATAAAGGCTCTTGCAAAGGGGCGTCCGCTTTCATTGGCATAACCTATTGCGTGAGGAGTCCCCGAATCCGGAACCCCTCCTACATAATCAATCTGTGATAAATCCATATTGTCTTTATCATATCTTGCCAAAATCCGACCGTTTTTATAACGCATAATTTCGACATTTTTTCCCTCATATGTAGATGTGGGATAGCCGTAGTAACTCCATAAAAAACTGCAAATCCTGCATTTGCTTTCTCCCTTTGATAAAACCTCTATTCCCGAACTTGAAACCTCGACAATCTCTGCGGGCTTCAGCTCAAAAAAGTCCTCATAATCAAGCTTTTGATAAGCAAAGGATTCAAAAGAAATACAGTATCCGTCTTCATTTTTTCCTATCATTACAGGAATTCTGCCCAATTTATCCCTTGCCACAATGATATGTCCGTTATCCTTTAATATCATAATGGACGCCGTTCCGTCTATCCTGTCCTGTGCAAACTTTATTCCGTCCACAAAATTACTCTTTTGATTTATTAAAGAAGCAATCAGCTCCGTTGCGTTTATCTTTCCCCCTGTCATTGCATTTATATGACCGCCGCTGAATGCAAGAAAATTATTTAACAATGTTTCCAAATTATTTACTGCGGATATTGCACAGATAGCATAAGTGCCGATGTTAGATCTTATCAATATGGGCTGAGGGTCCTTGTCACTTATACAACCTATGGCACTGTTCCCTTTCATATCATTAAAAACGTGCTCAAACTTGGCTCGAAACGGTGTGCTTCCTATATGATGAATTGCTCGTTGCAGTCCCAAGCTTTCATCATACATAGCTATTCCGCCTAATGAAGAGCCTAAATGTGAGTGATAATCTGTACCGAAATACACATCTACCGCCGCATTTTTTTTAACCGCGACACCGAAAAAACCGCCCATTTAAAAGCTCCTTTAATTTATTTATTAAATACCCTCTTCATCATCTCCTGATAAGCACCCTCTACATTTCCTAAATCTCTTCTGAATCTGTCCTTATCCAGTTTTTCATTTGTTTTAACGTCCCAGAACCTGCAAGTATCGGGAGAAATTTCATCTGCAAGTACAATACTGCCGTCGGCAAGCTTACCGAATTCAAGTTTAAAATCAATAAGCTTTACTCCGATATTTAAAAAATATTGTTTTAATATTGAATTGATTTTAAAAGCATAGTTTTTAATGATTTCAATCTCTTCTTTCGTAGCCAGCTTTAAGGCTATCGCGTGATAAACATTCATTAAAGGGTCGTGTAAATCATCATTTTTATAAGAAAATTCAAAGGTCGGCTCATCAAATACTATTCCCTCCTCAACGCCGAACCTCTTGGCAAAAGAACCGGCTGAAACATTTCTTATAATTACCTCAAGTGGAATAATTGTCACCTTTTTTACAACTGTGTCCGTATCATTAAGCCCTTCTACAAAATGTGTAGGTATCCCGTTTTTTTCAAGCAACTGCATCAGATGATTGGTCATAAGATTGTTGACTATGCCTTTGCCTGCAACAGTTCCTTTTTTTGTACCGTCAAATGCGGTTGCATCGTCCTTATATGACACAATTACCTTATCAGCATCATCTGTAGCAAAAACTTTCTTTGCCTTTCCCTCATATAATTGCTCTCTTTTTTCCGCCATAACTCTTCTCCTTTAATATTTATTTATTAAGCTTTGCATCTTTTTCTAAAATCAGCTTTTCGTCATTCGCCCTTTTTTCCAAAAGTTTTTTTGAAAGTGTTTCATCTTCTATTGCAAGCATCTGTATTGCAAGAATAGCGGCATTTTCTCCTCCATTTATCGCTACTGTGGCGACGGGGATACCTTTGGGCATCATCACGGTGGATAATAAGGCGTCCATACCGTCAAGGGCTGATGATTTACAAGGAACACCTATTACCGGCAAAACAGTCCCGGCAGCCATAGCTCCCGCCAAGTGTGCCGCCATTCCGGCTGCCGCTATTATTACAGCAAATCCGTTATCTTTAGCGTTTTTGGCAAAAGTTGCCGCAATATAAGGTGTCCTGTGTGCAGAATAAATATGAACCTCATAGGGTACGCCAAATTGTTTTAAGGTATTCATTGTTTTTTCCATAACGGGCATATCGCTCTCGCTCCCCATTACAATTCCTACTTTTTTCATAAAATCTCCTTATTAAAAAACCTTTAATTAATAATATGCCATTTGGCACAAAATTTTTAAAGCCAAAAATAAAAGAATACCGACCTGCTTTATGTTTCAACTACACCGATACATAGTCAAATAAAGGCAAGCGGTATCTTAAAAAATCAACATTTTATATCTCATAAATAGAGTCATAGCCAATCCCCTTTTATTAGAATGTAAACATCTTTTATAAATTAAAATATAACATAATATATAAAATAATGCAACTTTTATATTCTATAAATTTTTTTACAAATCTTGAAAAAATACAGAAAGAAAACATAAGAAATATCATTTACTTATCTTAAAATTTATTGTATGATAAAGGAAAGAAGTGAATCCGAAATTGATAAAAACATATCGTCTTTATAAAAGAGGTATTCATATGGAAAATGCTCAAAATGATTATAGCCTTAATGAAGTGGAATTTGCCATATTCTGCATAGAAAATATAGCCGTTTTACTTAAAAAAGATGCCGTGAATATATATGATGCTCTAAAAAATTCAGACCTCTTATATCAATATATATTTCAATGTTATGATGTATTACATACTCAGGGAAAAGAGTATATTGTTAATGATATAATTGAACTTATGAAGAAAAAAGGGGTAGAATTATGATTTTATATCACGGCTCATATATTGAAATTTCAAAACCTGATTTATTGCATTCAAGGTCAAATTTAGATTTTGGCAGAGGATTTTATACTACACCCATTCGTAAACAGGCAGTTAAGTGGTGCGAAAAAATTAATTTTGAACGCAAGATCGGTGTTCTATCAATATATGAGCTTGATGAGTCTGCATTTGATAAACTGAAAATAATGAAATTTGAGTCATATTCAAAAGAATGGCTTGATTTTATTGTAAATTGCAGGATTGGAAAGGATAATTCCAATTATGATATTGTAACGGGCGGAGTTGCGAACGATAAGGTTTTCAATACAATCGAATTATTTTTTGACGGTTTAATTGAAAAGCAGGAAGCTATAAAGAGATTACGCTATGAGAAGCCCAATTTACAGATATGTTTTCGTTCTGAAAAATCCTTTGAATATCTGCATTTTGAGAGGAGTGAGAAAATATGTTAGCCAATTCGGTACTGTTACAAAAGAAATATGCCCGAATAGTTGTAAAATATGCCGGCAAGAGAAACAAGACCATAGAAGAAGCATTAGACTGTTTTTATCACTCCGATGTATATGTTCTCATAAGTCGCGGCATCTGCGATATGCACTGTATGAGTGATGATTATTTGGTTGAAGAATTGATATTAAGAGAAGATAATCCTAATAGAATTTACAAGGAATACCTGTGTTAAATTAAAACAGCTGATAATATTTGGAGGTTAATTTATGATTAATTATTGTAAGAAAAAACTGGAAAATAAAGAGCTCCTGCTCGGTTCTTTTTATGAATTGGGAGGAGAAGCGGCGGTTGAGGCTGCCGGAATTGCAGGAGCGGATTTTATCATTATTGATAATGAACACGGACCTATGGACATTGAAACCACCGTATCATACATAAGGGCGGCGGAGCTTCATAAATTAACTCCCTTTATAAGAGTTAAAGAGATAAGCAGATCTGCCGTTCTGAAGTCCTTAGATGCCGGAGCTGCGGGACTTATCGTGCCTTGCATTGAAAATATTGAAGAAATAAAAAATCTGGTGAAATGGGCAAAATATCCTCCACTTGGAGAAAGAGGGTTTTTCTTTTCCAGAATATCAAAGTACGGACAAAGTGAAATTTCAAAAAAGGGAATTAAGCCCTATATGGAATATATGAACCTTGAAAACTGGCTTATACCGCAATGTGAAACCGTGCAGGCTTTAAATATTATTGAAGAAATTGCAGCTACAAAAGGTGTTGACGGAATTTTTATCGGACCTTTTGACCTGTCAAACTCTATGGGTATTCCGGGACAGTTTGATAATGAAGAGTTTAAAAAGGCTGTAAACAGGGTAATTAAAGCCTGTCACGACAACAATAAATTCGTGATGTACTATGCAAATGATGTAAATATTGCAAAAGATATGAAAAAGCTTAACCTTGACGGAATGGCGGTGAGTATGGATATAAGTATTCTGATAAACGGATACAAGGCGATGCTTGAAGAGGTGAGGAAATAAATACTAAAACAAATCACTATGTGTTCCTGTTCGAGTTAGATACAAAATAAGTTCACCGTTGGCAACCTCATAAATCAAAAGCCAATCAGGTGTGATATGACACTCTCTACACCCTTTATAATTTCCACTCAAATTGTGGTCTTTATATTTTGCAGGAAGAGGTTCTCCATTTGCTAAAATATTAAGTACATCGGTTAACAACGAAATATCATAACCTCTTTTCTGCACTCTTTTTAAATCTTTTTGAAATTTTATCGAAGGTCTTATTTTATACATCAAGCAAATCTCTCATCATTTCGTCAACATTATCATAGGTCTTACCAATCGTAGAGTCGGCTTTCATTTTCTGAACCTCCTCGATTGCTGCAATAGTTTCTACATTCGGTATTTCATATTTAATGACATTCTGCATATACCTTATGATATTTCCATTAACGTTCTCACCGTGACTGGAAACAATGCGATTAAAAGCATCATATATTTCTCTATCCATAGAAAAGGAACAGGTTATCGTATTATTATTGTTCATAATTATGCCTCCTTTTACTCACTTATTAATATAAGTATAAACAACTTTAATCGAAATATCAACTCTCCTTTTTTAAACTTTTTAAAATAAATAATATCTAAAAACCTCAAAGGATATTATCCGAATAAGATAATATCCTTTGAGGTTTATTTATGCTTAACTATATGAAACTGATTTACAATATTATGCTTCTGAAATTGTAAATTTGGATATTAAAGATTGTAACAACCCTGCCTGTGCGGATAACTCTTCAGATGAAGCCGCCGACTCTTCACTGGTAGCGGAATTACTCTGAATAACGCTTGATATCTGATCTACCGCAATGGTTATCTGATTAACAGATGTAGCCTGTTCATCAGATGCCTCACTCACATTTGATACAACCTCTCCCACCGTCTGTACTCCTACAACCACATCTTTTAAAGCATTTGCGGTAGTATCCGCAAGGAGAGAACCTCTTTCTACCGCATTCACGGTCTGAGCTATGAGATTGGCGGTGTTTTTAGCAGCCTCCGCCGATTTTCCTGCAAGGTTTCTTACTTCATCGGCAACCACAGCAAAGCCCTTTCCGGCTTCGCCCGCCCTTGCGGCCTCTACCGCCGCATTTAACGCCAAAATATTCGTCTGGAAAGCAATATCGTCTATTGTCTTAATAATCTTGCTGATTTCTCCCGCCTTTTCGGAGATATCATTCATCGCACCTACCATATCGCTCATACTGTTGTTGCTGACCTCAAGCTTGCCTAAAACCGTATCGGAATCGGATTTCGCCTTATTCGCATTATGTGCATTATCGTTTATCTTCTGTGATATATCGGAAATGGTAGCTGAAAGCTCCTCTATGGATGCCGCCTGTTCTGTAGCTCCCTGCGATAAAATCTGTGCTCCGTTGCTCACCTGATCCGCTCCAACAAGCACCTGTGTCGATGCCTTGCTCACCTCTGATACCAAAGATGACACACCGTCTATTGTTCCCAGTATACCCGTCAGAAGCGGTCGCACCTCTCCTACATAAGCATCAGGATATGCACTTCCCACAGCAAAATTTCCATTACTCATTTCCGATAAGATAGATGAGGTATCCTCAATTATCAGCTTTAAGTTTCTGCATATATCGCCTGTTGCATTCGCCAATATTTTTACCTCGTCCTCAGTATCAACAACAGGAACTTCCGTACTCAAATCTCCTTGAATCAATTGATTTATCCTATTGACGCACTTATTAATAGGCTTTGAAATTCCGACAGATATCCTCATTCCAAGCAATACGGAAATGGCTACGGTAATCAGTACAACCGAAATTACAAATATTATAGAATAAAAAGAACTTCTGCTAAGATCATCACTTAACTGATGTCCTTTATCAACCTTAAATTTCATAAGCTCTCTAAACTCATCAAACATCTTGTCATAAAGAGGATGCACCTCTTCTTTCAGCATTTTTTGAGCCTGTGCCGTCCTTGCAGGATCTGTAGTATCTCCTACCTCTAATGTCTTTTGAACGGCATCATACCATTGTTTTTCAGCCTCCATCGCCCTTTTTAATATTTCCTTTGTCTCTGAAAGACAGCTTTTTTCTACCACAGGTATAGTCTTACGAAACTTCTCGGCAATTTCAGCAAGATATGCCTTTTCTTCATCAATTACTTTTTGATCCGTGAAGCTGACTATATTGGCTACACAATTTTCCGCCTCTGAGACACAAAGCATAGCCTCTCCTATATCTCCCTGAACGAAGCCGTAAAGCGTAAGAGCATTAGAATATTTATGGTCTATGTTCCTCATAACAAAAACAGATACTATTCCTGCTACACCTGCTAATATAGCTATCACCAAAAATGATAGTATCAACCTTTTACCAATTTTCATTTTTTTAAGCATTCTTCATTCCTCCCTACTTTTTAGTCAATCAATGAATTAATGATACCCCTAATAATAAAAATTGTCAAATAAGTTGTGCATAAATCACAAATTTTCCACCCCCCCCCCTATGATTTTTGTGTTCGTTTTGCATAAAAAAATAAGAATTTTTTGTGAATAATATCGGTTAGTTTTTGGTTATTTTTGAAAGTGTTTGTTCTATTTATTAAAATTAATAAAAAAAAATTAATATATATTGTGCAATATTAACATTTTTTAAATCTATTCTTTCAATAATTATACTCAAAATGCCTTAATGTAACAGAATGTAACAATTTGCATAAAAATTTATACAAATTTACAATCACCTATACTCCTAAAATTTCTCTAATTACGGTGTTTGCAAGCAGTATTCCGGCTGCTGCGGGAACAAATCCCATACTGCCTATTATTGTGCATTTTTTACTGTCATTGTCAATATTCCCTTCAACAATTTTTAAAGGCTTTTCTTCCGAATACACCACTTTTAAATCCGCTATCTTATTTTTTTTACACAAACTCCTCATAATCCTTGCCATAGGGCAACCTTTAGTTTCATAAATATCACATACGGAAAGTGAAGCGGGGTCTATCCTGAAACCCGTACCCATACTGCTTATTATAGGGATATTTTTTAAGCGACACAGCTTTATCAATTCGATTTTTGAAGCTATGCTGTCTATTGCATCTATGCAATAATCTATATCGGAAAAATCAATTTTATTACTGTTTTCCTCATTAAAAAATAGCGAATAAGATTCTATCTTTAATTCGCTATTTATGTTAATCAGCCTTTCATAAGCCACATCACATTTATTAAGTCCGACAGTAGTATTAAGCGCAAATATCTGCCTGTTTATATTCGTAACATCGAAAATATCGTTATCTATTATACTAAGCTTCCCTATTCCCGACCTTGCAAGCATCTCGGCTGCATAGCCTCCCACTCCGCCCAGTCCGAATACCGCTATGTGTGAGGATTTTAATTTGTTTATTCCGTCCTCACCTATCAGAACCCTTGTCCTGTCTAAAAAGCTCTTTTCACACATATTATAAATCCTCTTCATTTACAAGTCTCGTTATATAATTTAAATCACCCTCTGAAAGCTCCAATTTATTAAGCAGATCCGGACGATATTTAAGTGTCGTTTCAAGCGACATATTATGTTCAAACTCCTCCACCTTTTTGTGATGACCCGATAAAAGCACTTCAGGAACTTCTATCCCTCTCCACACAGCCGGTCTTGTATACTGCGGATGTTCAAGTAAACCGCCTGAAAAGCTGTCATTATGAGAAGAACTCTCATTGCCAAGCACCCCGTCAATAAACCTTGCCGCCGCATCAATAATCACGAGAGATGCAAGCTCTCCTCCTGTTAAAATAAAATCTCCGATGGATATGTAATCGGTAACTATTAAATCAAGCACCCTTTGATCTATTCCCTCATAATGTCCGCAGATAATTACAATATCCTCAAATGTCGCTATCTCTTTTGCATAGGAATTATCAAGAGTTCTGCCCCGGGGAGATGTGTAAAAGACCCTGTGCTTTTCTGACAACTCCTCCTTTATGGACTCATAGGCTCTAAAGACCGGTTCAGCCTGAATCAGCATACCGCAACCGCCCCCGAAAGGGTAATCGTCCACCCTTTTATGCTTATTTTCAGAAAAATCCCTGATATTTACAACCTTTACACTGAGTTTTCCGTCATTTATCGCCCTACCTATGACGGATTCTTTGCAATAACCCTCTATAATATCGGGAAACAGAGATAAAACCGCTATCTTCACTCTTCTTTTTCCTCTTTCATATTTTTTACAGGCTCGGTAATCATTCCGTCAAGTAAAGACACAACGAGCAAACTGTTTTCAACATCAAGCTTTTTTATACATTCTTTAACGGACGGTATTAAAATCTGTCCGTAGATTTCGCTTTCCACCTCAAAAACCTCGTTGGCACCGGTAATTATCACATTTTTTACCGTTCCTAACAAACTTTTATCCTCAAGCTCCACTCTTGCACCTATGATGTCCGATATAAAATACTCGTTTTCCTTTAATTCTATCGCATCATTTCTGTCTATAATCAAATCCATTCCCTTAAATCCCATAACTTCGTTTATATCATCATATCCTACAATCTTAATTATGACTATATTCTTAAAAAATCTTACATTTTCTATTTCTACCTCAAGCCGCCTTTTGTTCCCTACGAGCCTTATATTTTTAAGCTTTTTAAATCTTGTCACATCATCGGTGGTGGGAAATACCTTAAGCTCTCCTCTAAGCCCGTGTGTGTTGCTTATGACACCTACTCTAAATTCTTCCTGCATAATATTTCACCATAAATTTTAAAATCAAAAACAAAGCAGACTAATGAATATCACTAATCTGCTTAAAGTTAATTATCAACCTATTATATCAAGACCTATTTTTTCATTGTTTTTGATGGCAGCCACCTTAAGAATACTACGCATTGCATTGGCTATTTTGCCCTGTTTGCCTATCACCTTACCCATATCGTCTTCCGATACGTGAAGCTCAATAACAGTTATATCCTTGTCCTGCCTTTGCGTAACCTTGACTTCATCGGGTTTGTCCACCAAAGCCTTGGCAATATCTTCCACTAATTTTATCATACGACCTCTTTTTCTGTATTAAAATTAAAGTATTCCTGCCAATTTAAATATTTTTTCCACTCTCTCAGTAGGCTGCGCTCCGTTTGACAGCCACTTCTTGGCCTGCTCCTCATCTATATTGTAAACACTCGGGTTAAGGTTGGGATCATATGTGCCGATCTCGGCAATGCTCTTCCCGTCTCTTGCAGTCCTTGCATCTGCTACAACGATTCTGTAAAACGGTGCTCTTTTCTTTCCCATTCTTCTAAGCTTAATCTTTACCATTTTTTAATAACTCCTCCAAAAACGAAATAATATTATAATTTTACTATTTTAGAAAGGCAATTTCATTCTGCCTTTTTTACCTTTCATCATTCCGGACATCTGTTTCATCATCTTTTTAGATTGTTCAAATCCCTTCACAAGCCTGTTTACCTCTGAAATATCCACTCCGGCTCCCTTGGCTATCCTGAACTTTCTTGAGGGATTGAGTACATCAGGATTTTCTCTTTCTTTTTTTGTCATAGACAAGATAATCGCCTCTGTCCTGTCAAGTTTGGCATCGTCCACATCTTCAAGCTGTTTTAACGCCTGTGCATTACCTCCCATAGGAAGCATTCCGAGTATGGACTTGAATCCGCCCATCTTTTTCATCTGATTCATACTCATCAGGTAGTCGTTAAAATCAAAGCTTGATTTTTTAATCTTCTGCTCCAATTCCCTTGCCTTATTTTCGTCAATCTCCGACTGTACTTTCTCAATAAGGCTGATTACATCTCCCATTCCGAGTATTCTTGATGCCATTCTGTCAGGGTGATATTCTTCCAAATCTGACAGTTTTTCTCCCATTCCTACATATATAATGGGTTTTCCCGTAACGGACAGGATAGACAGCGCGGCTCCGCCTCTGGTGTCGCCGTCAAGCTTTGTCAAAATAACATAGTCTACGCCGATCTTGTCATTAAAGGCATTAGCGGCATTTACCGCATCCTGCCCCGTCATTGCGTCAGCTACAAGGATAGTCCGGTATACATCGACACGGAATTTTATACGGGATAATTCTCCCATCATCTCTTCGTCGATGTGCAGCCGTCCGGCTGTATCTATTATAACTGTATTAAAACCGTTGTCTTGAGCATATTTAATTGCATTTTGAGCTATTAAGACCGTATCCTTATGGTCTTCCTTATATACCTCAACTCCCACATTCTTGGCATTTGTTTCCAACTGTGCGACCGCAGCGGGTCTATAAACGTCGCAGGCTGCTAAAAGAGTCTTTCTTCCTTTACTTTTCAGGATACCTGCAAGCTTGGATACCGTGGTGGTCTTACCCGCTCCCTGCAAACCGACCGCCATAATG
>CAUUGW010000007.1:0-20591 GCA_963544785.1 uncultured Lachnospiraceae bacterium
GAAAATTACCAATGATGCCTTAGGGCATACAATCGGAGATCAGCTGATCAAGAGCTTTGCGGGCTGTCTTAAAAAGGCATTTCCTGAAAACAGTATAAAGTCGAGGATTGGCGGTGATGAGTTCCTGGTGGTGGTCGATTCTGCAGATGAAAAGGGAATAAATAAATACATTGATATTTTATATGGATTGATTGACAATGTGAATATGGATAAAGATATTGAATTTGAGCTGTCCACCTCTTTCGGCGTAGCCCATTCTTCGGAGGTTGCGATTTATAAAAATTATGAATCGGTAATCGACCTTGCCGATGAAAGAATGTACGAACAGAAAAGAAAATATAAAAATGAATAAAACAAAAGGGGCTTTCACAGCCTCTTTTTTTATCGGGTATAATACTCAAGTAAATAATTGACAAATCAATCTTTTTTACTTAGAATTATGAGGATATCTAAATAACTTTAAATCAAGGAGCGATAATGATAAATAACAAGGATTTAACTCATTTTGATATAATTGTGGTGGGTGCGGGACATGCGGGGTGTGAGGCGGCACTATCGGCAAGCCGTCTTAAGAACAGGGTTTTACTGTTCACCATATCCGTGGACAGCATAGCCATGATGCCCTGCAATCCCAATATAGGCGGAACATCAAAGGGACATCTGGTTCGAGAAATTGATGCCCTCGGCGGAGAAATGGGTAAAAATATAGATGCGACATTTATTCAGTCAAAAATGCTTAACATCTCAAAGGGTCCTGCGGTACATTCTCTAAGGGCTCAGGCTGATAAACAAGGTTACTCAAACAGAATGAGAAACATAATTGAAAACGATAAGGGCATAACCATAAAGCAGGCTGAAGTGGCCTCTTTGATTATAGAGGAGGGTAGGGTTGTCGGCGTAACCACGAATTTTAACAACAGTTTTTATGCAAAATGCGTGATAATATGCAGCGGAACATATCTGAAATCAAGATGTATAATAGGAGAAACCGAAATTCATTCAGGTCCCAACGGGCTTTTATCAGCCGTCTATTTAAGCGATTCCTTGACTGAAAACAACATAGCCTTAAGGCGTTTTAAGACCGGAACTCCGGCAAGGATAGATAAGAATACTATTGATTTTTCCAAGATGAGCATTCAATTCGGTGATGAAAAAATTGTACCGTTTTCTTTTGAAACAAATGCCGATGATATTCAAAAGGAGCAGATACCCTGTTATCTCACCTACACCAATGAAAAAACTCATAGGATAATAAGAGACAACATAGACAGAGCACCGCTTTTTTCGGGAAATATCAAGGGCACGGGTCCAAGATACTGTCCCTCCATTGAAGACAAGGTAATAAGGTTTGCCGACAAAAACAGGCATCAGGTGTTCGTAGAGCCTGAGGGTCTTTATACCAACGAGATGTATATTGACGGAATGTCCACCTCCCTGCCCGAAGATGTACAAATAGAAATGTACAGGTCGGTTGAGGGGCTTGAAAATGCGGAGGTGGTGAGAAACGGCTATGCCATAGAATACGACTGTATAGACAGCAGTGAGCTCTTGCCCTCCCTTGAATCAAAAAAGGTAGACTCTCTTTTCTTCGCAGGACAGATAAACGGAAGCTCAGGCTACGAGGAGGCGGCGGCTCAGGGGCTTATTGCAGGAATAAACGCCGACAGAAAAATAAAAAATAAAAAGGCTCTTATTTTAGACAGGGCGAGTGCATATATCGGTGTGCTTATAGACGATCTGGTGAGCAAGGAGATAACGGAACCATACAGAATGATGACCTCAAGGGCGGAATACCGGCTGCTTCTAAGACAGGATAACGCAGATGAAAGACTGACAGATATAGGTCACGACATAGGGCTTATATCCGATGAAAGATACGAAAAATTTCTTAAAAAAATGAGCTGTATAGACGACGAAATAAAAAGGGTCAAGACCGTTTATGTAGCACCTGACGATAAGGTGAACAATCTTTTAATATCACTTAAAAGCTCTCCAATAGAAAACGGAACGGGGCTTTGTGATCTGATTAAAAGACCGGAAATAAACTATCAGGATTTAGCCGAAATTGATACGGACAGAAAAGTCTTGCCGACAGACGTATCGGAACAGGTAAACATCAGGATAAAGTATGAGGGCTATATTGACAGACAGAAAAAACAGGTGGAGCATTTTAAAAAGCTTGAAAGTAAAAAGCTCTCAAGCAACATAGATTATGAGAAAATAAAGGGCTTATCAAATGAGGGACGAATGAATATGATAAAATATAAGCCGGTGAGCATAGGACAGGCAAGCAGAATCGCAGGAGTTAGCCCCGCCGATATCTCCGTGCTTTTGGTGGCTCTCGGTATAAGATAATGATAGGGTGAAAATATGTCATATTTGGAAAATTTTAATAATGCACTTATACAGATGAATATATCCTTAGACAATGAAAAGATTTTGAAACTGGAAGCCTTTTATAATATGCTTATAGAAGCCAATTCTCACACCAACTTGACCGCAATTACGGAAAAATCCGAGGTCTTTGTAAAACACTTCGCCGACAGTCTAAGCATTATAAGAAAGACAGAGCTTTTAGGACTTAATAGAAATATAAGGCTTATAGACGTGGGCTCGGGAGCGGGTTTCCCCTCTATTCCTCTTAAAATAGCCCTGCCGAACCTTAATATAACAGCCGTTGACTCCACCAACAAAAAGATACAGTTCATAAACTCCTGTATAGAAAGACTCGGCTTAAAAGATATTAAAACCGTTCACGAAAGAGCGGAGGTTCTGTCAAGGGGGGAATACAGGGACAGCTTTGATTTGGGTGTGTCAAGAGCGGTTGCAAGGCTTAATATGCTGTCCGAGCTGATACTTCCGTTAATAAAACCGCAAGGATATTTCGTGGCATACAAGGCGGTGTCGGCTTATGATGAGATTGAGGAGGCGAGGAATGCAATTAAAAAGCTGTCCGCAGATTATATCTCTACAGACAGCTTTAAAACAGATTCTCTTGGAACAAGATGCAATATTATAATTAAAAAATTATCTCCCACCGATAAAAGATATCCGAGGACCGGAGGTAAAATTAAAAACAGCCCTATTATATAGCTTGTTTTACAGCTTCTTTAATACTTAAAGCCAAGATTTTATATTCTCGTAAATCCCCTTGGCATCAAGCCCGTACTTTTCTATCAGAACCTTTGCGGCTGCCGACTGACCGAATTCGTCATTTATGCCTATTCTGTGAATCTTGACATCGGTTGTCTCCTCCAAGGCTTCACACACGGCTGAACCCAAGCCGCCTATTATATTATGCTCCTCTACCGTTACCACCCTCTTGGTCTTTCCGGCGGACTTTATAATAAGTTCCTTATCTATGGGCTTGATGGTGTGTATATTTATGACCTCCGCATTAAGTCCGTCCTTTTTAAGCATTTCAGCCGCTTCAAGTGCAGCAGATGTTTCAATTCCGGTTGCTATTATAGTGAGATTCTGACCCTCTCTTATTATCTGACCCTTTCCAAGCTCGAACTTATAGTCTTTTTCATCAAATATAACAGGCACCGCCAGTCTTCCGAATCTGATATAGACAGGTCCGTCATTAAGATAGGCGGCTCTGACGGCAGCCCTTGCCTCCACATCGTCACACGGGGATATAACCGTCATCTGAGGTATGCTTCGCATTATGGCAAAGTCCTCAAGACACTGATGTGAAGCCCCGTCCTCTCCTACGGAAATACCGCCGTGAGTAGCACCTATTACGACATGCAGATGCGGATACCCTATGGAATTTCTTATCTGTTCAAAGGCTCTGCCTGCGGCAAACATCGCAAAGCTGCTTGCAAACACCTTTTTACCGGTAGATGCTATCCCTGCCGCAATCGACATCATATTACCCTCTGCTATACCGCAGTCTATGTGCCTGTGCGGAAACTTTTTCATAAATGTGGCTGTTTTGGTGGATTCTGCAAGATCCGCATCAAGTACGACAAAATCGTCAAACTCTTCTCCTAAAAGTGCCAACGCATTCCCGTAGCTCTCCCTTGTCGCTATCTCTTTTACTGACATAATATAGCCTCCTCGTCCTTTAATTCCTTAATCGCCGACTCGTACTCCTCTTTATTAGGTGCCTTGCCGTGCCAGCCCGCCTTGTTTTCCATATAGGATACTCCCTTGCCCTTTACGGTCCCGGCAATAATTGCGGTCGGCTTATTCTTTACGCTCTTTGCCTCTTTTACGGCATTTCTTATACTGTCAAAGTCGTGTCCGTCTATTTCTATAACATTAAAATTAAAGGCTCTGAACTTGTCAGCAATAGGATAAGGAGAACAGACATCGTTTATATTACCGTCTATTTGCAGTCCGTTGTTGTCTATAAATATGATGAGGTTGTCAAGCCCCTTTGCGCCGGCAAACATTGACGCCTCCCAGACCTGACCCTCCTGAAGCTCACCGTCTCCTAAAATGCTGTACACCCTGTAATCATCGTTAAACACCTTGGCGGATAGAGCCATTCCCGCCGCACATGATACTCCCTGTCCGAGAGACCCTGTGGACATATCCACCCCCGGAATATGCTTCATATCGGGATGCCCCTGTAAAATAGATCCGAAATGTCTGAAGGTCTTAAGCTTTTCAATCTCAAAAAATCCCCTGTTTGCAAGCACCGAATAATAAAGCGGAGTTGCATGCCCCTTTGATAACACAAACCTGTCCCTTTTAGGATCTTCAGGGTTCTTGGGGTCAATATTCATCTCCTCAAAGAAAAGATAGGTCATAATGTCACATGCTGAAAGTGAGCCGCCCGGGTGACCTGATTTACCGCTGTAAACGGCTTCTATTATGCCCTGTCTTACCCTGTTTGCTATTTTTTTCAGTTCTTTGTTTTCCATAGTTTTTCCTTTCCAAGTATTTTTTGGTAATCGGTTTTAATATTTAAATCAATTAAATTTAACCATATTAAGACCCTATAGTCAAGCTGAAATCATCACAAAAACTTCTTTATCTCTATAATCCTGTCCCTGAAATATGCCGCATCCTCAAAATTGAGGTCGGCAGCCGACAGCTTCATCTGCTTTTCAAGACTTGCAAGAAGCTTTTTTATCTCCGCCTTGCTCATAGATTCCGGATCTTTTTGCAATTTATCAGCCTTTTTCTCGACACTCTTGGAAATGCTGATAAGATCTCTTACAGCCTTTTTTATTGTAGTCGGTGTGATGTTGTTCTCCTCATTATATTTTTGCTGTATGTCCCTACGTCTTTTTGTTTCATCTATTGCCGTCCTCATAGAATCGGTTATCACATCGGCATACATTATGACACGCCCCCTGTCATTCCTTGCGGCTCGTCCTATGGTCTGTATCAGCGATGTGGCGGAACGAAGAAAGCCCTCTTTGTCGGCGTCTAATATCGCCACTAAAGATATTTCAGGAATATCAAGCCCCTCTCTTAACAGATTTATTCCGACTAAAACATCAAATTTATCAAGTCGCATATCTCTTATTATCTCCGCTCTTTGCAGCGTATCTATGTCGGAGTGCAGATAACGTACCCTCACGTCGTTATTTTTAAGGTAATCCGTCAAATCCTCCGCCATTCTCTTGGTGAGTGTTGTAATAAGGATTTTATTTTTCGCCTTTACCTCAATGTTTATCTCCGATAAAAGGTCATCTATCTGTCCCTCTCTTTTTCTCACCTCCACCGTAGGATCGGGAAGCCCCGTGGGTCTTATAATCTGCTCCGCCTGTTGCTGCTCATGTTCAGCCTCGTACTGTGCAGGAGTTGCGGAGACAAAAATCATCTTATCTATTCTGTCCTCAAATTCCGTAAACTTAAGAGGCCTGTTGTCCATAGCCGACGGAAGCCTGAACCCGTAGTTTACAAGGCTCTCTTTTCTTGACCTGTCCCCGCTGTACATAGCCCCTATCTGCGGAACGGTCTTATGCGACTCGTCTATTATTATAAGGAAATCATCAGGAAAATACTCCATCAAGGTCTGCGGTGTGCTTCCCGCATTCCTCCCCTCTAAAAATCTGGAATAATTTTCTATTCCCGAACAAAATCCGGTTTCTCTTAACATTTCGACGTCGAAACGTGTACGCTCCTCTATCCTCTGTGCCTCAAGAAGCTTGTCATGGGATTTAAAATAGGCTATCCTCTCATCAAGCTCCATTTCTATCTGACTACAGGCGTCCTCTATCTTATCAGGGGGAACCACATAATGCGATGCCGGAAAGACGGCTATGTGCTCCAAATCATTTTTTACGGCTCCCGTGAGTACGTCAATGCTGCTTATCCTGTCTATCTCGTCACCGAAAAATTCTATCCTGTACCCCTCCTCATACATGGCTGCCGTTATTATCTCAAGCACATCTCCTCGCACCCTGAATGTGCCTCGCTTAAAGTCCATATCATTCCTGTCATAATGTATGTCTATAAGCCTGTGTATTACCTCATCTCTGTCTATAATCTGCCCCTGTCTTAACGAGATAACCATTTTGGCAAAATTTACGGGGCTTCCCAAGCCGTAGATACACGAAACGCTGGATATGATGATTACATCCTTTCTTTCGATAAGCGACATAGTGGCTGAAAGCCGTAGCCTATCTATCTCATCGTTTACGGACGAATCCTTGGCTATGTAGGTATCGGAGCTTGCCACATATGCTTCCGGCTGATAATAGTCATAGTATGATACAAAATATTCCACCGCATTTTCGGGGAAAAACTCCTTGAACTCCCCGTAAAGCTGTGCAGCCAAGGTCTTGTTGTGTGCAATTATAAGTGTCGGTCTTTTCACCTGTTCTATGATATTTGCCATAGTGAAGGTCTTTCCCGAACCGGTTACTCCAAGGAGCGTTTGAAACCTGTAGCCCTTTTTAAAACCCTCCACCAGTTTTTTTATAGCCTGCGGCTGATCTCCTGTGGGCTTATATTCGCTGTGTATCTTAAAATCCATCATCTTCCCCCGTCATTTTAGCTTTATTTATTTTAAAATTTATAAAAAGCCGGAGCTTTTATGCAATCCGGCTTTTTAATTTAAATATTAATTTTGCAAATTATACCTCAATCTTCCACAGTCCGTGCAGATTGCAATACTCATAAGCTGCGACAAGCTCATCGCCCTCGGCTAATGTGAATACCGCCTTGGGAGCGGATCCGGGGTTAAGATTCTGTCTTTGAATACCATTCTTTGTAACAATCTGGACAAAGACAATATAGTGCTCTTCAAGCATCGGATGCTCCACACTGCCTACAATAACCTCAACGTTTCTTCCGTCCCTCTTCACAACCGGTACGTGCTTCTCACCGGATGCATCGGTAGAATTAGCCTTTAATTCCTTCATAGGATTTCCGCAACAGGTAATTTCCTCTGTTTCACTTCCTGACACAACTTCAACAATCGTGCCGCTTTCCTTACATTTCAATATTCTCATAGTATTCTCCTTTTTAAGCTTTTCATAAATATGTAAACGCATTTATATTCTTTGTTTTGCTGAATGTTTCAGCAACTTTATATTAACATACATTTATCATAATTGCAGTTGTATATACAACAAAATACTATTCCTCAGCCGCCGCTTTCTTAGCGGTTGATTTGGTTGTCTTCCTTGTAGTGGTCTTCTTCTCCTTTTTCTCGGTCTTCTTTTCCGCCTTGGGTTTGCTCTGTGCTTTAACTTCCTTGATGTCTTCCTCATCCTCATCATCCATATTTGATGATGTCAGGCTCTTCCAGATTTCGTTTACCTCTTCAATACAATCCATATAACACTGAGAGATCATACCGTTGGGGAGTTCAAGCTCCTTAGCTAAGAGCTTTACATTTTTCCAATCCGCTTTTTCGTATGAAATAATCAATTTAAGCAATGTTCCCGCTTCCCCTGAATATTCCAAGAGAGCTGACGCTATTCTCTCATCAATGTCAAGCTCTTCCAAGATTTCACTCATAGGAGCGTCCATCATATAATTGAGCGTGGAAAACATACCCATCATATAACATTCCGGTCCTGTGAGCTCAAAAGAACTCTTAAACTTCTGCAATCCCTGTGCAAAGCTTGCTCTGGTAAATGAGAGCTTTAGAAGCTCTTCCGAATCCTCATTCATATTACCGTCATCATTGGTAAAGCTTAAGAGATAAATCCATTGCTTAAGCTGCTGCATACCGATGGTAACCAAGGCATTCCTTATTGAGTTTGTCTTTTTCCTCAGACCGAAATGCATAGAATTTGCCATCTTCAACAATGAATAGGAGAGTCCGGCATCTCTGCTGATTATAGTTTCCACCTCATCAAGATCCACTTCATCTCTTGAAATAGCCACTATTAAAGAGAAAAAGCTGCTCTGCATATATTCAACCTTGCCGACCTTCTTTATAAAGTTATCTCCTACAAAGCTTCCCTGCAAATAGTCAAAGTCAAACTCTTTTGCGTATTTTGCACCCGCCTCGTCCTCGATATTGGTAGCGATTACCTTTTTATCAAAGCCGTGTGCCATATCAATTATATTCTTGATATTGCTCTCGGAGGTCACCCCCTTATCACTGCTGAAATTAATCTTTACATAATCCGCATATTCAAGCATACTGAAACACTTCGGAGAGAACTGAAAATCATCAATGGCGAATGAATATCCGTTTTCTTTATATCTCCTCACAAAGCTCTCAGCCAAAGGATGGATAATCACATTCATACCTATCTGTATAACGGTATGGTTTTTATCAAACATCTTCGGAGTGTTTCTGAACAGCAAAGTAGGAGTCAAGGTTATAAAGGTCAATCTTCCGTCAAAAATTGCACTGTTATTCTGTAATAAGAAATTTGCCACGGCATCGGCAGCCGAACTGTCCGAATTATACAAGCTGTCGTCGTTAGACTCGAATAAAAGCTCATAACCGAATATTTTGTTGCTGTTCTTTTCTTTAATCAACTGTTTGATGATGTATTTGTTCATCTGTTCACCTCGATAATAATGTATCTATTATTTTTATTAATTCACCTATTTCAGGCTTTGAAAGCTGTGCATCGGCACCTAATGCCTCTCCTTTTGCCCTCATCTCCTCATTTATCAATGATGAGAAGATAATTACGGGAATATTCTTTAGTTTTGCATTCTCTTTTACTAACTTTGTGAGTCTGTGACCGTCCATCTGCGGCATCTCAATATCTGTAATCAGAAGACTCACTTTTTCAGCTATTTCAGATTGTGGAATACTGTCCAAATACTCAAAGGCTTCAAGACCGTTGACAAAGAATTTAAGATTGGTAAAACCCGCCTTATCAAGAGATTGTTTAATCATCTCCGCCAGTAATTGCGAATCCTCCGCTATAACTATCGGGCTTTCTACAATAGATCTGCTTCCCAGAGCATCAACATCCGATATATTTATTCCGGTAGAGGGGGCAATTTCCGCAACTATTTTTTCAAAGTCAAGAATTGTAACCAGCTGTCCGTTGCATTGGGCAATTCCCGTTGCCACACCCTCTTTACCGTTATTAACGGTATTGTCCGCCTTTTGAATATCCTGCCATGAAATTCTGCTGATAAACTGCACGGTTTCAACGTGGAAAGCTATATGTATCTGGTTAAAACTTGTGATGATAAAAATATCTCTGCCGTCTCTTACAGTAGGCTCATCCTTTAAATAGGCGGTCAGGTCGATAACCGTCATTATTTCATCTCTCGGCTTATAAATACCCTCTATATAACGATTAGAATGAGGTATAGGCTTTACCTGCTGTGACATCATTATTTCTTTTACCTTTGCCACATTAATACCGTACAATTCACCTTTTATGGTAAACTGCATAATCTCTATTTCATTTGTTCCTGACTCCAATAATATATCGGTCTTCATAAACTAATCTCCTTTATAGGCTTTTATTTTATAATACTAATACAGGTCTGCCAAAAGATTTTATTAATACCTCTCCTGTAGCTGCATCTATAGACATCGTTCTGGCATAATTTGCACCCACGTCAGCCTTTTGTATTTTAACTCCCTCGGCGGCAAGTACAGCCTTTACACTGGCGGCATTCCTATCTCCGATATTGCCTATGCTGGTAACCGAGCCTGCTTGAAACATCTGTGCTCCGCCTGCTATTTTACAGACGGTTCTGCTCTTTACTCCACCGAAAGTGGTAAATTTTCTAAGTGTTTCTTTCAATCCGCTGTCCGCAAATTTATAGACATTCGAGTCGTGTCCGCCTTTCATTTCAGGCAGCATTATATGTAATAAGGCGGCTAATCGAATGTTCGGATCATATAAGCTGATTCCGATACAGGAGCCCAAGGCATAAGTTATAATTAAACCCTCAGCCCTTGCAATTTTCATATCTCCGATACCAACCGTTAAGCTCTTATTCATTCATTACACCTAACTTTCTCAATAAGAAATTCAGTGATTCGATCTCAGGCAACATCAAAATATTACTCTCATATTGCTGATCGTTAATCACAAAATGTCCGCTGATCATCATAAGCTTATCGGTGGTATATCCGAATTCTGCAATCGGAACGCTTAATATTCCGCCAAGCATATTCACCGCAATAGCCGGTACCGACAAATCAATGCTCACTCCTATAAGACCTGACATTGCATTGATATAAGATGAAATCATAATGTTTCCTATCTCATTTAATGCAGAAATTTCCATATCTCCCAACTGTGACAAGTCATCCAGTTCTTCACTGAGCAAGGAGGTGGTAAACTCATCAATCAGCGGTTTTTTTATAATGAACAGCATACAGCCCTTCATATCACCCGACATATTGACAAGAACCGCAGCCACTATTTCTTCGGGATCTCCTATTTTGTTAATTGAAGCATCATACCCTAATATAAATACCTCAGGTAAAGTCATTCTTATCTCTTTATTAATTATTCCCGACAGAGCTGTTGCGGCACTTGCAGTACCTATGCTTCCTATTTCTTTCATTACGTCAAGTTCTACCGCACCCAAATCATCAAACTTTTTTAATGCCAAAAAAAACACCTCCTAAATATGCTGTAAAATATGTTAATTCCTCAACTGGTTTACCGTCTGTAGTACCTCGTCGGAGGTAGTAATAAGCTTTATTGCAAAACTGTAGGCTCTTTGAGCCTCCACCATCTTCGTAAATTCATATGATACATCGGTACCTGATTGTTCCAAGTATCCGGATACCGCTCTGCTTTCAGCGGCAAGATATGGTTCTCCGTTTTTTGCCGTGGGTACAAACTCATTTCTTCCAACACTCAACATACCGTTTTTCTGAGCAAATCTGTATACCGCAACATCTGTCGACAGCTCATACTGTCCGTCTTTATTCAAAGTGACCATTATATCCTGTCCGTCGGCATCAAGAACTCTCCTTCCCTGATCGGTTATCAGATAAAATTCGTTGTTCCTTGAGGGATCTTTGGACATTATGAAATGTCCGAATCTCGTATAGCTTATCTCCTGTGTTGCCGGATTCCTGAGTTTGAAAAATCCGTCTCCCGTAATCGCAAAATCAAGCTGAGAATCAGTTGCGGCAAGCCCCGAGGGTGCAAAATTCGTATCGTCTTTCTCAAGCTTTACGCCCACCAAAGCCTGTCTAGAGTTGGTTGCCTCCGCCCTGTTGTGCATATTATACTGCATAAGCTCCGCAAAGCATGCCACCTTGGGTTTATATCCCGCACTGTTTACAGCTGCAACATTATTAGCAATTATATCCATTTTCTTTTGTTGTGCAATAGCTCCTGTCGCACCGGTTAAAATCGAACTGTTCATAATTATCTCCTTAATGGAACATCATTTTATGATATTCTGCCTAAATCATTTGTCATCCTTGATGTCAATCCGTCATACATTTTAAGTATCTGAGCACTTGCCTGTATTCCTCTCTGTGCCGTCACCATCTTTACCATCTCATCAGCCATATTGGTGTTTGAAAGCTCCACATATTGCCAGAGCATTTCAGGATTATCCGCATTGTTTGCCGTCTGTCCCTCATTTAATACAAAAAGACCGGCATCATCTTTCCTTAAAGCCGCATGATAATCATCAAAATTATACACACCAACGGTTGCAAGCCTTTCGTTTGTATCCTTGTTATAGATATTGCCTTGACTGTCGGCTGTGATGTCATCGGTGTTGAGCAATATCTCTTCTCCGTTATTGTCAAGCACCCTGCCTACACTCGGAAGAGCCAAATATCCGTCATCATCTATTATAAATGAACCGTTCCTTGTGTATCTGGTAGAATTTTCATCTTTAATTGCAAAAAAGCCGTCACTTACCAGAGCGAAATCAAGCGGCATTCCCGTATTATCAAATACGCCCTTTTCCCCGAAATAAGTAATGGCTTTGTCCATAGTGGTCGCCATATAAAAATTACCGATAGGAGCATCGTTCTTTTTGTCCAAATTTCCCGTTCTCACCATCATCTCTTCCTTGAATGAGGTGGTAACCAGTCTGTCCGCCCTGTGTCCCGGAGTGGAAATATTGGTCATATTGTTTCCTATGACATTTAAGTTCCTTTGACCTGTTATCATCTGTGATGTCAGATTGTACATTCCCTGCTGCATAAATTTTTCCTCTCAATCCTATTCCATATAACTCTTCATATTTTCTCTAAGTTTTTTTAACGCCTTAGAATGAATCTGTGATATTCTCGGTTCACTTAAATTAAGTACACCGGCAATGTCTTTCATACTCAACTCGTCCACATAATATAAAGAAATGATTATCTGCTCATTGGGCTTTAATGTGTCTATCGCCTTTTTAAGCATCTCCTTCATCTCATCTCTTAAAGATACCGTTTCAGGAGCAACACTTATATCCTTTGATTCTATCTGTACGGATTGGGCGTTCTCCGTTTCCTCCATCAGAGTGTCAAGCGATAAAATATTGAATACACTCCGTTGCTTTGTATATTTTCTATATTGTTCTACGGTAATTCCCGCCCTGTCCGCTATTTCACTCTCATCAGGCATACTGCCCTTCTCATTATACAACTCTGATGTGATGTTATCAATAGTTTTTGCTCTTTTTCTTACATTTCTCGGTATCCAGTCCTGTTTCCTTGCCAAATCTATTATCATTCCTCTAATTCTCTTGGAAATATAGGTATCAAATTTTACATCAAGAGCCGGATCAAATCTGTCTACAGCCGACATCAGTACAAGCACACCCTCATTTATTATGTCGTCAACTTCAGCAAAACTCATAAATACATTACGCATCTGAATGGCTACACTTCTGATAATAGGTACGTATCTCGTTACAAGCTCACATTTTATATCATGCCTTTTTGTTTTACTGTATTGAAGCAAAAGCTCTTCTGTAGTAATATTCTCAAAACCGTTTATCATGTATTGTCACCCGTCATTATCCTGCGTAACGGTAATATTACCTATTGACTGTATACTCACATTGCTGGCTATCTCATTAAATGAAAGAACCGTAACTCCGGGGAAGAACTGGTCAAGCAGCTTGTACAGATGTGTTCTCACCACCTGACTGGTCAAAACTGTAGGAGTCTGAGACAACGCTGTAAATTTCGATAAATGAGCGGTAAACTGTTCCACTATGCTTTGAACTATATCGGGATTCAAAGCCATATAATATCCGTCATCACCCTTTGTCAGACTCGTTACAATAGCCTTTTCAAGCTCGGCATCAAGGGTAATAACCCTCATCTGCCCGTCATCACTGAACTTTCTTGTAATAGTACGCTTAAGCTCTATTCTGATATTTTCTATTACTCCCTCAATATCTTTTGCGGAAGCGGCACTGTCGGCGATACTTTCCAAAATAGTTTCCATATCCTTTATTGGTATTCCCTCTTTTAACAGGGCAACCAATATTTTTTGAAAAGTGGAATAGTTAATAATATTCGGAAATACCTCATCTACCAGATCAGGTAAACTCTTTTTAACATTTTCAAGCAGCTGCATCACCTCGGAGCGTGTCAACAGCTCATAGGAGTGTTTTTTAATGGTCTCCGAAAGATGCATTATCATAACGGATAAAGGATCTATTACGGTGTATCCGTAAATTTCAGCCAATTCCTTTTTATCCGCCGTTATCCACTTGCTCGGAATACCATAGGCAGGCTCGATGGTTTCTATTCCGTCAAGCTCACCCGCAGGACTTGCCGGCTCAAGTGCCAGCATATAATCCACCAATATCTCTCCTGAGGCTATCTCTTCGCCTTTTATCTTTATTACATACTGATTGGTGTTTAATACCGCTGAATCTCTAAGCCTTACCGACGGCACTACAAATCCCATATCCTGAGCATATTGTCTTCTGAATATGACAATTCTGTTTATCATCTTTCCGCCGCTGTTCTCATCAACAAGCGGTATGAGACTGTATCCGAATTCCATCTCTATAGGCTCTACATTTATCAAAGAATAGATATTGTTTACATCCCTGAAATATCCCTCATCGGTTACATCATCCACCGCCGGAGGTGCTGTCTGCGTGGCGGCTGAACCTCCGCCGCCGTCCATAAGCGGCAGCATATCATGCCCTAAGCCCGCTTCGGTAATCTTGCGACTCATAATAATTCCGGCAACAACCATTGCGGCGGATACAATGAAGAACTGTATTTTGGGCATTCCCGGCATAAAGCTAACAAGAGCCATCAAAATACCGGTGATTAAGAATGCGTGCGGCTGAACAGTAAACTGTTTTGAAACATCATCATTTAAGCTTCCCTCGGATACGGATCTTGTAACTATCATACCCGTAGCGGTGGATATCATAAGAGAAGGAAGCTGAGATGCCAAACCGTCACCTACTGTAGATAAAGCATAGATATGCAATGAATCCGAAAGTGCAAGTTTTCCCATTACCACACCTATTATCATTCCTCCGATAAAATTTACCAGTGTTATGATAATGGACATTATGGCATCACCCTTTACTATCTTGGTGGCACCGTCCATAGCTCCGTAAAAATCGGCTTCTCTTTGAATTTTCAAACGACGCTCTTTTGCCTGCTGTTCGTCAATAAGTCCGGCGGACAAATCCGCATCTATCGCCATCTGCTTTCCGGGCATAGCGTCAAGGGTAAACCTTGCAGCCACCTCGGCTACTCTTTCCGCTCCCTTGGTGATAACTATAAACTGCACCATTACAATAATGATGAAGATTACAAAGCCCACTACCAAATTTCCGCCTAATACGAAATCTCCGATGGATTTAATTACTCCTCCGGAATTACCTCCTCTACCTAAGATATTTCTTGTCGTACTTACATTTATACCTATTCTGAAAAGAGTGGTTATAAGCAATAAGGACGGAAATATCGAAAATTCCAAAGGTCCCTTAATATTCATAGTTATCAATAATATAATCATTGATATAGAAATGTTTAATATAATAAATACATCTACTAAAACCGGCGGAATGGGAATTATCAGCATTAATACTATGACAACGACCATTATAGCCACTATATTATTTGTAATGTTTTTCATGTATTATCCCAACCCATACTCCAATGTTCTAAACGTCAGGTAATTTATTCTTAAGCTTATACACATAAACCAATAAATCTGCGACTAACGCATAATATTCAGGCGTAATTGCTCTTCCTATCTGACAGTCTTTATAAAGCCCTCGAGCAAGCGGCTTATCCTCTACTACATAAACTCCGTTATTTTCAGCTACATCTATTATTCTAAGTGCAAGACTGTCGACTCCCTTGGCAAGAACAACAGGTGCCAAATCGTCATCCATGTCGTACTTTAAAGCCACCGCATAGTGCGTAGGATTTTTTATTACCAAATCCGCACTCGGCACAGCCTGCATCATCCTCTGTCTTGCTTTTTTTCTCTGCAGCTCTTTTATTCTTCCCTTTATTTCGGGATTTCCTTCTGTTTGTTTGAATTCCTCCTTTATCTCCTGTTTAGTCATCATAAGCTGTTTCTCATAATCCCATCTCTGATAAAGATAATCTATCAATGATATTGAGAAAAAAGCTATGGCTATCTTGTTTACCAAAACAATTATCACCGTGAAAAGATATTGTCCGGAAGACTTTATATCTATACTCATTGTCCGGATTACGTCGCTTAATTGATGAATAATAATGTCATAAGATATATAAATTAATAAAGTAACCTTTATCAGATTTTTAATTAATTCTATCAGATTCTTTAACGCAAACATCTTTTTTAATCCGCTCGCCGGATTAAGCTTTTTAAAATCGGGCTTTAACGCCTCTGAGGCAAAATTGAATTTTGTCTGTGCTCCTGCCGATATTACCGAGGCAAGTATAGCAATTATAAAAATCGGACCTGCTGAAAATAATACATATTGTATTATGTCTTTTAAGCATTTCTCCAGAATATTTGCATTAAATTCATGCTGCACCCCCGCCAAATATATGTAGCTGCGCATACACTTGTACATATTACCTGCGATTCCGCCGGAAAAAATCTTTAGTCCGTAAAAACAGGCTACAATAGATACTATAGCTATCAAATCTTTACTTTGAAAGACATTACCCTTTTTTCTGGCATCCTTTCGCTTCTTAGGTGTCGCTTTTTCAGTTTTTTCTTGTCCGGAGCTTTCAGGCAAGACTTCCTCACCACCTTATAAAAACCTCTATGTTGCGAATAATTTCAGTATTTTTATCAGATCCTGTGAAAGGCCCGTGACCAAATTATTCAAATATTCAAATATCGGAGAGGTCAAAAAACAAAGTATCAAAATACCTATTAATATTTTCATCTGAAGGTTTATTACAAAAACATTTATTGAAGGAATAACCTTCATCAAAATTCCCTCCGCTATTTCAGTTAAAAGCTGTAAAACTATTATCGGCATTGCAAACCTTATCGCCATAACCACACAGGATAAAAATAAATCAATTATCGCCTGTGCAATATTACTGCCTAAACTTAAGGATCCGTACCCGTTTATAACAGAAAAATCATAAAAAATCCTGATTAGGGACAAATGTGCATCCACGGCAAAAAATATAAGATAATAAAAAACCTGTATCAGATTACCGCTTATAGGAATCTGCTGTCCGTGCTGCATATCATAAATGGCGGACATCGAAAGACCCATTTCATAATCAATCACACCGCCGGCATAAACCACTATAAATTCATAAAGTCTCATTACAAAGCCTATAACATAACCTATCGCAAATTCTTTAAGTATAAGTGCCGCAAATCCTATACTGTTTGCCGCAGCTACATTATCCGCAAGTCTTGCAGAGGGATATAACGCTATCATTAATGCCATAGCTATGAGAATTTTTACGGGATTTGGAATGCTCGCCCTGCCGAATACCGGATTTAACAGCACAAAACCCATCGTCCTTGCAAAAATGAGACTCACCAATAAAAACGTGTTTGTATCCAATACATCTGTCATAAGCTATTATAAATATGAGAATATTCTTGTTGAAAAATCTATCAATACCTGCATCGTATGTCCGGAGGTCAATACCAGAACTATTCCTATGGCTATAAGCTTAGGTACAAATGTAAGAGTCTGCTCGTGTATCTGAGTGGCGGCCTGAAAAATAGAAATTATCATACCCACTACCATGCTTATAATAAGACAGGGTCCGGCAAGCTTTAATGATATAATGAAAACATCGCTCATCAAAGATCCTACTTCACTTAATTCTAACATAATACCTCCTGATTACATGATGCAAAACTAAGGGTTTAACTGTCCGCAGCTACTGATAGCCCCGTAACAGCAACGACTGAAATAACAAATGCCAACCGTCCAATACAACGAATAACAACAGCTTAAACGGCAACGATATCATAGCCGGAGGCAACATCATCATACCCATTGACATCAAAATACTTGAAACCACTATATCAATCAGCATAAACGGAAGATATAACAAAAATCCCGCCATAAAAGCCCTTTTCAACTCAGTCATCAAAAAAGCGGGAACTATAAGTGTCAGCGGAAGCTTTGTTTTATCTTTCGGAACCTCGGTTTTTGAAGCGTCCGTAAACAGCTTTAATGCGGTCTTTTCAGTGTTTTTTATCATAAAGGTCTTGAAAGGCACGGCTCCCTTTTCAAAGCATTCCTGCATAGTAATTTCCTGCCGCAAATAAGGCTGATAGGCTACCGTGTTCACCTCACTGATTACAGGCTGCATAATAAAAAGAGTCAAAAAAATCGAAATACCCGCCAACACTATATTGGGGGGCGTCTGTTGAATTCCCATTGCATTTCTCAAAAACCCCAAAATAATAATAATTCTGGTAAATGAGGTCATCATTACAAGAAATGTAGGCAGCAATCCTATCAATGTGAGCATAAGTATAAGCTCAAGAGTGGGTACTCTATCAGCATTAACATTTATCAGGGGCTGTTCCAAAATACCGTTTGTCGGAGTCATTTATCACCTCTATCGTAATTTCGACCGAGAAATTTTTTTAAATTATCTTTAAAACTCACATTTTCGGTCTCATTACTTCCCTCTAAATATTCAAATTCATTTTGCTCCAGGCTTTTTAATATATCAATATTTTTAGCCGAGCTGCTTATTAAAAGATATTCACTATTAACCTTAATAATATATAAAATATTATCCTTTGAAAGCGGCAGGGCTTCTATTATTTTAAGATGCCCGCCGCGTTTAAACAACATTCCTTTTTTGTATGTTTTCAAAAATAACATCACTAAATAAAATACTAGTAATACTAATAATATTCCGAGAATATAAGATTTTAAAAATCTCCCGTCGAAACTCGCGGTTAAATTATAGAGTAACATCATTCTTATTTACAATCTCTGTAACTCTTATTCCGAAGTTGTCCTCTACAACTACTACATCACCCTTGGCGATACAGCGCCCGTTAACAAACAAATCTACCTGTTCTCCTGCCAATTTATCAAGCACTACAAGCGAGCCCTTGGTTAATTCCAATATCTCTCTTACAGTTTTTCTGGTTCTGCCTATTTCCACTGACAGTTCAAGAGGTACCCCCATAACCAATTCTTTGTTTTCCATCTGTTCCTCACCTTTCACCATCTGCCCGGAAGCCTTAGTTGGAATAGGGTGTGTATTTACCATTCTACCACCCATAGAGGCATTATTTGTCATTCCCCCTTGTTGCATCTGAGCCATCATCTTTTGCATCTGTTGCATTTGTGCCATCATCTGCTGCATATCCGCCGCAGGTGGAATGGGCATTTCCTGTTGATTGGATATTTCCTGTGCAGGCATCGACATCTGCACGGCAACAGGAATTTCTTCCTGTATCTCAGGCTGCGTCTGCGATACCTGTGCAGTATCGTTTTCAGCCTTAGCATTAGCCTTGTCCGAATCACCGCTTGACATATCGTTGTTAAGCAATGATTCAATTTCCGCCTGTGACAGCGGACCTGAACCCTTAGGTTCTTCTTTATCTGCAGTTTCGGGTGTTGAAACAGGTGGCGTTTCCGTTGATTTATCTTTTCCGGATAAATCTTCGTTTTCATCTGTCGGAATAAATGCCTTTACCAGTTCTTTCACCAAAGGAATTCTCATTATATTTATGAATTCGCTTTCAAGTTTATCACCGATTTTAAGTGTAAAACTGACCGAAACTATCTGATCATCTTCACCAAAATAAGTTTTTTTGAACTCCTCCTGATCATCTATTACATAAGCTTGAGGTGTACTGATATCTACCGTTTTATCCAAAAATTCTGAAAGTGCTGTAGCCGAAGAGCCCATCATCTGATTCATAACCTCACAGATAGCACTCATATATAAGTCCGACAATTCAAAACCCTCCGCCGGAATTTCAGTGTGCATAAGCATCTCGACTATCATTCTCACATCATCCATTTTAAGAAGGAGGCCATTCTTACCGTCTAGACCGACTTTATATGATATTTCAGCACAAACAGCAGGATCTATTATACTAAAATCAAACTGACTAGTAGGCAGAATTGCAACCTTGGGTGTAGTGATATCTACCTTGGTATCCAGCATATTAGATATTGCTGTAGCTGAAGCCCCAAGACTTATGTTCATTATTTCGCCTATGGCGCTTAATTCTAACTCACTAAATGTTACCATACCCATAACGAATTACAATCTCCTTTAAATTAAATAAAGTTTACTGTCCAATCTCCATTGCTTTTTGTGCCATACTTTTCATCGCATTAAAGGCAGTCACATTTGCCTCGTAAGCCCTTGTAGCAGACATTGCATCAACCGTCTCTTTAATCACATCCACATTAGGAAGCATTACATAACCGTTCGCATCTGCATCAGGATGTGAGGGATCGTAAGCAGGTGTCAGCTCTGTCTGATCCTCAAGAACCTGCGTGACCCTAACTCCGAGATAGGGTTTTTTCTCCGCCGTTATTCGACGATTTGCCGCTGTTTCCAACACGCCCTTAAATGAATTTCCATAAGTTCTCTCTTGAAAAACAGTCAATTTTCTTCTATACGGCCCTTTATTATCAGGAGTTCTTGTCGTATTTACATTTGCTATATTTTCAGAAACTACATCAAGTCTGAATCGTTCCGCAGTCATTCCGGAACCGCTGATATTAAATGAACTTAAAAATGCCATAAGCCACTCCTTATTATCCAAGTATGCTGGTTACAGTTTTTAACAATCTATCCGGTTTAAATGGCTTTACAATAA